>DASXAN010000828.1:0-9049 GCA_036406755.1 Gemmataceae bacterium | reverse complement strand
TGCTCCCGAACCTGAACCCGCGCAATCCCTGACCGGCCGAGTACGTCGTCTCGCCCGGGGCGTTCGGGTCGCCGGCCGCGGCCCGGCCGGCGAGGCGCTTCGCGAACGCCTCATACGCTCCCTCGAACTCGTTCACTAACTTCTCCCGCGACTGGTCGCCGGCCGACAGCCGCTTCAGCACGCCGATGTCTTGGCCGATCTTTGAGAGCGCTGCCCGCACCTCCTGCTCGCGCTTGGCCCGCTGGTCTTGCAGCGTCTTCAGCAGGTCGTCGAGCTGCCGCGGGTCGTCCTTCAGTTCGTCGGCCAGCGCGCGGAGCAACTCCTCGACCCGCCGTTTGCGGTCCTTGCCCTCACCGGCCGTTTTCTGAGAGCGGGTGTACGGGTTCTCCGGAGCCGAGAGGCCGTTCGACGGCTGTGTGGGAAGTGCCTGGCCGACGGCCCGCGACTGGTACACCCAGCCGCCCGTGCCCAGCCCGACGAACCCCGCGGCGAACACCACCGCCCCCGCCACCTTCAGCTTGCTCAGGAACATGGCGCGTAACACTCCTTCCGTCAGAGTTTCGATCGTCACCGGCGCCGCTCCGCGGCCGGCGGCCCGCACCGTCGCGGCCACCAGCGATGCCGCCACCGCCGCCGGCGGGTCACCTGGCCCCCCGTGAAGCATGGGAGGCAAAAAGGCCGGCAGCAGCCCGCGACGGGCCAGCACGGCCCGCAACTTCTGCCGCGCCCGCCCGAGGCGGGATTCGACCGTCCGGACTGCGCAGCCCAGTTCGCGGGCCGCCTCGGCGTGGCTACGGCCGGCGAAGCAGGTCAACACCAGCGGCTCGCGGTAGCGGGCCGGCAACCGGGCGATCGCGTCGTCCAGGGCCTGCCGCAGCTCCCGGCCCGCCGCCGCGGCCGCCGGGTCCGGGTCGCGGCCCGGCGGCGAGCAGTTGTCCAGCGGCTGCTCGCACGCCGACCGACGGGCCGCCCGCTCCCGCACGGCCAGGGCCACCCGGCCGGCGACGCGGTACAGCCACCCGGCCACCGACGACTGGCGGCGGATCGACCCGGCCCGGCGGGCCAGCGCCAGGAAGGTGGCCTGGAAGGCGTCCTCGGCGGCGTGGGCGTCGCCGAGCCGGCGGCGGCACGCGCCGTAGATCATCGGCCCGTGCCGCCAGACGAGCAACTCGAACGCGGCCTCGTCCCGGTCGGCGGCGAACCGGGCGAGCAGGTCCGCGTCGCTCGGGCCGGCGGTGTCGGCCGAGCGGCGGAGGTGGCGGAGGACGGAAGAAAGCGGCGGCGTCATCGGGGCGGCCCGCGGGCGACGGCTATCACTGATATAGAGGCCGCCGGGCGGCGGACCCCGCCCGATTTTTTGACCCCGGCGCGGGGCGGCACTTGACACCACCGCCGATTTGCACTAATGTACTAATATAATAATACAATTGCCCGGCGGCCGGCCATGCACATCCACCTGTCACCCGCCGACGGCGTGCCGATCTACCTGCAGATCGTCACCCAGGTCAAGTACCTGGTCGCCGCCGGCCGGCTCAGCCCGGGGGACGAGCTGCCGCCCATCCGCGCCCTGGCCGAGCGGCTGGTCGTCAACCCGAACACCATCGCCCGCGCGTACCGGGAGCTGGAGGCGGCCGGCGTCGTCGTCACCAACCGCGGCGGCGGCACCCGCGTGGCCGACGCCGGCCCGGCCCCGGCCCGGCGGGAGTGCCTGGCCGCCCTCACGAAACGGATCGACGCCCTGCTCGCCGAGGCCCGGCAGATGAACGTCGGCACCGAGGAGGTCATCGACCTGGTCCGCCGGCGGGACCGGGCGATGCGGCCCCGGGCCGGGGAGGAGTGACCCGTGACCGACCCCGTCATCGACGTCCGCGACCTGTCCCGCCGGTTCGGGGCCACCCGCGCCCTCGACCGCGTCACCCTAGCCGTGCCGCACGGCGGGGTGTTCGGCCTCGTCGGGCCGAACGGGTCCGGCAAGACCACGCTCATCAAGCACGTCCTCGGCCTGCTCCGGGCGCACGCCGGGTCGGTCCGCGTGTTCGGCCGCGACCCGGTCCGCGACCCGGCCGGCGTCCTCGCCCGGGTCGGCTGTCTGACCGAGGACAACGACCTGCCCGGGTGGATGCGGGTGGACGAGCTGATGCGGTACACCCGGGCGTTCTACCCGAGCTGGTCCGACGACTACGCCGAGGCGCTGCGGCGGACGTTCGCCCTTGACCCGGCGGCCCGCGTGGGCGAGCTGTCCAAGGGGCAGAAAGCGCGGGCCGGGCTGCTCGTCGCCCTGGCGTACCGGCCGGAGTTGCTGGTGCTCGACGAGCCGTCGTCCGGGCTGGACCCCCTCGCCCGGCGGGACATCCTGGCGGCCGTCGTCCGCACCGTGGCCGACGACGGGCGGACGGTGGTGTTCTCGTCGCACCTGTTGGACGAGGTCGAGCGGGTGGCCGACCACGTCGCCATGCTCCACCGTGGGCGGGTGGTGTTCGACGGGCCGCTGGACGAGGTGCGGGCGACCCACCGGCGGGTGACGGTGCAGTTCCCGGACCCGCGGCCGCGGCCGCCGGCGCTGGTCGGGGCGCTGGCATGGGAGGGGGCCGGGCGGGAGTGGACGGCCGTGTGCGCCGGCCCGCCCGCCGGGGTGCGGGCGGCGGCGGAGGCGGCCGGCGGGCGGGTGGTCGAGGAGCACGCCGTCCGGCTGGACGAGATCTTCGTGGCCCGGGCCGGGGCGACCGCCGCCGCGGCCGTGGAGGATTGACCATGCGCTCCCCGGCCGTGGCGCTGACGTGGCAGGCGTGGTGGCGGTACCGCCGCGGGCTGGCGGCGTGCGCGGTGTTGTGGCTGGCCCTGGCCGTCCTCGGCCTGGTGCTGCCGACCGCCGATTGGGTGGAGGACCCCCCGACGGCCGCGGTGACCGTCGCCCTGGCGTCATTCGTCGTGACGTTCATCTTCACGCTCTACGCGATCTCGAACGTCGTGGACGTCCCGTTGGAAGCGCGGGAGGCCGGATTCCCTGTCCGGCAGCTGCTCCTACCGGTGCGGACGCGGACGCTGGTGTTTTGGCCGATGCTCCAGGCGGCGGTCGTGGCGGCCGTTGCGTGGGTGGCGTGGGCCGCCGCGATCCTGCGGCCGGCCGGAATGCCCGCGTCCCTCGGGTGGCCGGCCCTGGTGACGGCCGTCCTCATCGCCTGGCTCCAGGCACTCGTTTGGTGGCCGTTCCCGCTGCGGTTCGTGCGGATCGCCGCGCTCGCGCTGGTGCTCACGACGGTCCTGATGGCGCCGGCCGCCGGCATGGCGTTCGAGGTGCCGGCGGCGGTGTGGGTCGGGGGACTGGTCGCGTCTCTGCCGGCGGCCTACGCCGTCGCGGTTGTCGGCGTCGGCCGGGCCCGCCGGGGTGACGCGACGGAATGGACGTGGCCGGCCCGCGCCGTCCGGCGGCTGGCAGAGCTGCTGCCGCGCGGCGGGGGACCGTTCGCGTCCGCGCTGCGGGCGCAAGTCTGGTTCGAGTGGCGGCTGCGGGGGGGCGGACTCCCGTTCATGGTCGGCATGGCCGCCGTGGTCTGGGGGTTGATCGTCCTGACCGGGACGGGGGAGCGGGCGGTCGAGAACATGCTGTCCGACGAGCTGCCACCCGTCGTCGCCGCCGCCGTTGGGGCGCTGACGCCGTTGGGATACTGGGTGGCCGGGTTGCTGGTGGTGCCGCCGCTGATGGCGGGCATGGCCGGGGTGGAACTGGGCGGGACGCGGTTCATCGGCCAACGGCCGATGGCCCGGGCGTGTCACCCGTTCATCGCCCTGCGGCCTCTGACCGACGGCGAACTGGTCCTGGCGAAGCTGTGGATGGCCGCCCGCGCCACGCTCGCCGGATGGGCGCTCGTCATCGTCGCGGTGGCGCTCGTGCTGACCGCGGGCGGCAAGTGGCGGGTGCTGGCCGCCGCGCCGGTCCTGCAACCGTACGGCGGCTGGACGATCGCCGGGGGCGTGGCCGTCGGCCTCGCCGGGCTGATCCTGTACACCTGGCTCGCCCTGGTCTCCAACTTGTGGGTCGGGCTGACCGGGCGGGCGTGGTTCCAGACCACCGTCGGCCTGGTCCTCGGGTTCGGCTGGGTGCCGGTCGTGCTGGCGGCCGTCTGGCTGGGGCGCCACCCCGCCGCGCTGGCGGCCGTCGTGGACGCCCTGCCCTACGTGGCGGCGGCAGCGGTCGCGGTCAAGTTGGGGTTGGCGGTCTGGCTGGGGCGGGCGGTCGCGCGGCGGGGATTGGTGCGGCCGCGCGACGTGCTGTTTGTGGCGATCGCGTGGGCGGTCGTGGCGGCCGGGCACGTCGCCGTGCTGTCCCGGATCGTGCCGGCAAACCGGGTGCCGCTCTACGCCGTGGCGCTCGCGGTGGCGATGGCGCTACCGTTGAACCGGTTCGCCGCCATGCCGCTGGCGCTGGCGTGGAACCGGCACCGCTAACCGGCTAGCGGGTCCGCAGGTACGCGATCAGGTCGGCGAGGTTCCGTGGCGACAGGTCCTTTTCCAGCCCCTCCGGCATCGCCGACCGGCCCGTGCTCTCCAGGCTCGCCAGGTCCGACCGCAGCACCGTCTGCGGCTTGCCGTCCGTGCCGACCAGCGTCACCCGGTTGCCCGATGACTCGGCCAGCACGCCGGTCAACTGCTGGCCGTTCTTCAGATCGGCCACGTACGCCACATACCGGGGCTCGACCGCCCGGTTCGGGTCGAGGATGGCGGTCAGCAGGTAGTCCGCCGGCTTGTCGGTGAGTGCCGTCAGGTCCGGGCCGACCTCGCCGCCGGTGCCGCCGAGCTTGTGGCAGGTGGCGCAGTGCCGGGTGAAGAGCGGCTGGCCGCGGGCCGGGTCGCCGGTGCGGGTCAGGGCGTCGGCGTAGGCGTCGATCACCTTCTGCCGGTCCGGGTTGGCCGCCCCGCCGAGGAGCCGCTCCGCCCGGCCGCGGAGGTTGGCGTTCCGGTATCGCAGCCACTGCTGCCGGCGGGCGGCGTCCACCTCGGCGGCGGGCAGGTCGCCATGCTCGACGGCGTCGAGAGCGGCGCGGAACCAGTCGTCGCGGCGGGACAGGGCTTCGAGCACCTGCGCCCGCACGGCAGGGCCGTAGCCCCGCCAGCCCCGGAGCAGGTGAGCCGCCACGTCGGCGGTGCGCTGCCGGGCCAGCCCGGCGATCGCGGCCGACTGCACCTCCTCCGGCACCTGCGGCACCAGCAAGGTTTCGAGCTGTTGCAGGTCTTCCGCGCGATGATCCGGGCCGCGGCCGAGCAGGCGGACGGCCGCAGCCCGGTCGGGCGGCGGGGCGGCCGAATCGGCGGCGATGGTGCGGGCGGCGGCGAACAACTCGGCGGCCGGCGGTAGCGCTGATCCGCCGCGGCGGTCCAGGCCGTCGAGCAGCCCGGCCAGGGCGGCGAACTGCCAGGCGGCGTACCGCCCGTCGGCGGGCCGCGTCACCTCGGCGAGCAGGTCGGCGGTCGTCCGGGCGTCGCCGAAGGCGTCGGCCTGCCGCAGCAGTTCGGCGATCAGTGCGGCGTCCCGGCCGTGCTTGACGATCGCCAGCGTCACGCCGCGGAGGTTGTCCTTGTTGACTGAGCTGAGGACGGCGGCCGTCAGGTACGGGTCGCCGACCGCCCGCGCCGCCAGCTCGGCCAGGGCGGTGCCGGCCCGTGGGTCGTGCCGGTCGCCGAGCGCGAGTGCCAGTTGCAGCCGCACCTGGGCGTCGGCGTCGTTCACGAGCGGCAACAGCGCCGTCCCTAGTTCCGGCGCCGTCGCCAGGGCCGGTTCGATCAGGCGGACGGCGTGCCGGCGGACGCCGGGGTGGGCGTCGGCCAAGGCCGGCCGCACGACCTCCGGCCGCAGTGCCCCCAGCCCGGCAAGAGTGCAGAGGGCGTGCAGCCGGGTTTGTGGCCGAGTGGCGAGCCCGACCATGGACTCCAGCGGCCCCACCGCCGCCCGGTCGTTCCGCCAGATGAGGAGTTGTTGCGCCATGTCCCGCTGCCAGCCGCTGGGGCTGTCGAGCGCGGCGACGAGCCGGGCCGTGTCGAGTTGGTCGAGCCGCGGCACCGGCCGGCGTTCGGCGGCGACCGGGGCGATGCGGTAAATGCGGCCCAGATCGTGCCCGGCCCGCAGGTCCAGCCGCTTCTGCCAGTCAACCGGAATCCACTGCGGGTGCTCGATCACGTAGCGGTACATGTCGGACACCCACACTGCCCCGTCCGGCCCGGTGCGGACGAACACGGGCCGGCACCAGTTGTCCGCCGACGCCAGGAATTCGGACTGTTCCTCGCCGGCCGCCCGCGTGCCCCGGAACGTGCCGCCGGCCGGGGACAGCACCAGCCGGCTGACGAGGTCGTGGACCGGCTCGCAGACGAACACGGTGCCGACGAAGTGCGGCCCGAACAGGTCGTCGCGGTAGACGGTCGGCGAGCAGGCGGACGTGAACCGGTTGGCCGCGTGCAGGTCGTTGAACCGCGGCAGCGTCCGGCTGATGGGGTACACGCGGGGCAGGCCCGGCTCGGTCGGCACGGTCACCCGCGGGTCGGGCGGGGCCAGGTGCGGGTTGCGGCGGAGGTAGTGGTCGGGCAGCGGGTAGTGCCAGAGCGGGTTGGAGTTGTTGCCGCCGAACCAGTCGCCCCAGTCGTCCTGGCACCGCCCGTACTGCGACTGCCCGGTGACAACTTCAAACTCCCCCGTATCCGGCCGGAATCGGAAATCGTGTCCCCGAATATCAACAGTTCTCCCCTCTCCCGGCTTTGCGGGAGAGGGGCCGGGGGTGAGGGTATTGACAACTCTCACCCGCCCCCCGCTGTCCCCGTTGGCCCCGTACACCCAGTTGTCCAACCCCCACGTCAGCCCGTTGACGCGATGCTGCTGGTTGCCCGGCGCGAACCCGGTCAGCAGCGTCACCCGCTTGTCGGCCTTGCCGTCGCCGTCCGTGTCCTCGGCGTAGAAGATGTCCGGGGCGCAGGTGATGAGCACGCCGTTCCGCCACGGCAGCACGCCCGTCGGGAACGGCAGGTTGTCGAGGAACACGGTCGCCTTGCGATACCGGCCGTGCTCGTCCGGCTCGGACAGCACCTTGACCCGGCCGCCGGGCCGGCCCTTGCCGTCGGTGCCGAGCGGGTAGTCGCCCATCTCGACGACCCAGAACTTGCCGTCCGGCCCCCAGGCGAAGGCGATCGGGTCCTCGACCACCGGCTCGGCGGCGACCAGCTCCGCCACGAACCCCGGCCGCGGGCGGAGCATGTGCAACGACTCGGCCGGCGACTTGGCCGGCGGGTCGATCGCACTCAGCAGATCATTGAAGGCGCGGCGGTCGACGTGGTCCTTGAGTAGGGCCGTGTTCTCGTTCTGGACCCACAGGTGCCGGGAGTGGAACCAGGCGCCGTTGTCGGTCCCGTTGCGGCTGATGAGCGGCAGGGCGTTCGCGTCGCCGGGCTTGCCGGAGAGCACCTTGCGGGACCAGCCGGTTTTCATGTCGGCGAACAGGTACAGGCCGAAGCTCGTTTCGTTCGACCAGATCACGTCGGGGTGGCCGTCGCCGTCGATGTCCACGAGCCGCAAGCCGGCGTCGCGGCCAGGCGCGTCCACGATCGGGGCGCCGGACGGCAACCCAAACGGCAGCCGCTTCCACGCCGCCTCTGCGGCCGACCACGCGAACACGCCGGCCCGGTCCGGGCGGGCGACGATCAACTCGCAGCGGCCGTCGCCGTCCAGGTCGCGGAACAGGACGTTCGGCGGCACCAAGCCGGAGGATTTTTCATCGCCAACCAGCGCCTTGGCGCCGGCGAGGCGCCGCAGTTCGGCGACGGCCGTCACATCGCTGTCGCGCCAGGACCGCGCATGCGGCTCCCAGAGCCGCGCCCGCCGGCCGCCGAACACGACATCCAGGTAGCCGTCGCCGTCCAGGTCGAGCAGCCGCACGCCGTTGTCATTCCCATCCTTACCCCGCAGCGGCACGCCGCCGAGCAGGTTCTTCGTCAGCCGTTCCTCCGCCTCCTTGAACGTCAGAAACTTCACCCGCTTTCCGTACCGCGATTGGGCGTAATCGATCAGCTCGACGACCTGATCATTCCGAATCCAGCCGTGCGGGTGGAAGACGAGGCAGAACACGCCCTGCTTGATGACGGTCGCGTCTAGCGCGGCCTGCCAGTCGCGGACGGTCGCCGGGTTGTTCGGCCGCTGGAGGTGCTGGGCCTGCCAGTCGCTCGGCGTCACGCACGGAAACTCCCAGCACAGCCCGTTGAGGACGAACGGGTACGGGTAATCCTCGATTGTGTTGGCAAACGACCGGTCGGCCGGCAGGTACTTGCGGAACCGTTCCCGCCCGTCCGGGTCCAGCACCACCTCCCGGGGCAGCGCCGGGTCGTCGGCGGTGAAGACGTTGAAGATCGAGCTGTCGAGCGAGAGGAACCGGCCGCGGGGCGTCGTCTTGTTGAAGATTTCGGCGAAGAGCCGCGGGCTGGGCGTGTTCAGCGAGTCGCAGCAGGGCGTGCGGAACGCGACCGGGCGGTTGTTGGGCACGTCGGCGAGCAGGTCCACGCACCGGTCGTAGGTCGCCTTCGCCGCGGCCAAGTCGCCCCCCTTGAGCATCGGGCACGGGTGGTCAATCGTGTGGCACTCGAGGCTGACGCCTTCTTTCAGCCACGTTTGCAGGTGCGGGTGCTTCGGGTCGATCTGGCAGGTCATGATGCTGGCCGCGGCCCGGCCGTCGATGCGCTTCAGCCGCTCCAAGATCGGCCGCAGAAACGTCTCCCACTTGTCCGGGCCGCGCATGTCGTCGATCGCCAGGACGACGGCGGCCTCGACGCCGTCCTCGCCGACCCACTGCGGCGTGACGAGCTTCGGAAACGAGCGGCCGACGTAGTACGGGTCGGTGCGGTCGAGGTGGGCGAGGCGGTTGCCGTCGGCGGCGGCCGGCGCGACGAGGAGCAGTGCGACGAGCAGAGCGGTCAGGCGGGACATGGCCGGCGGTCCTCCGAGTGCGGGCGCGAGCGCCCCGGACTCGGATGGTAGCGGCCGGCGGTGGCGGGGTCAAACGGAGCGGGCCGCCGGCAT
>DASXAN010000827.1:0-2768 GCA_036406755.1 Gemmataceae bacterium | reverse complement strand
CCAATTATGCCCGCTGGTGTCACTCCAGAAATGAAAAAACCCCTGTTTTCCAGGGGGTTCTTACGTTCAGTTTGTCTTAAAAGTCCGATGCTCTACCGGACTGAGCTACGCCTCCTCAGTGTGTGATTCGCAAGCACTCCGTGCGCTTCTCGGCGATTGCCCCCTTCCTTCATCGACACTCGATTGACAGGCGGCATGCTCCCCGAATGTGAGGGCGCGGGCGGCCGAGGCGCGACTACTCCCATCATACAGAGCAATCACCGCGACCGAGGTTCATTCTACAACCGTCCCCGCACTCAGCAAACCCGCCCGCCGCAACCCGAACTGCCGGCCGCCTCACCAGCCGCCCGTCCCCCGGCGGCGTCGCGGCTCGGGACACCCGGTTTGACCCGGCCGGCCGTGTGACCTATGGTTGCACATCCCGTTAACCCGGCTGCCCGCGGGGCGACCCCTCCGGGCCGTGGCAGCCCCTTTCGACTCGTGTCGGAGTTCTCAGATGCGTCAGTTCGCCAAGAATCTGGTCAAGTTCGTCAAGGCGGAAGACGGCCCGACGGCCGTCGAGTACGCGGTCATGCTGGCCCTCATCATCGTGGTCTGCATCGGCGCCATCACCACCCTGGGCAACAACGCCAACACCACGTTCGGCAACGTCGGCGCCGCCCTGCCGGCCGGCAGCTGAGCGACTTTCAGGCCAGTTGATGACGTTGAGATGCGGGCCGCGGCGGACAGCCGCGGCCCGCGGCCTTTCAGCGGGGGGCGGCTGCTAGCCGGCCTTGACCGGCTTCGCTGCCTTGAGGAATTCCGCGGCGACCGTGACTCCGAACCCCGGCCCGGTCGGACAGCGGACCGAGCCGTTCTCGCACCGCAGCGACGACGTGGGGCTCGCGACCGGGAAGGTCGGGTTGCCCTTGAACTCCATGAACGGCCCGACGTTCGGCGTGAACGACGCGAAGTGGACCACGTCGAGGAACCCCAGCCCGCCGCCAGACATGTGGGGGACGACCGGCAGCCCGGCCGCGGCGGCCATGCGGGCGACCTGCGTGGCACGGATGTACCCGCCGCCGTAGTGCAGGTCGGGCTGGATCACGTCCGCCCCGCGGTTGGCGATCACCCACTTCCACCGGTGCATGCTGTACTCCTGCTCGCCCAGCGCGACCGGGATGGTCAGGGCGTCGGCCACCGCCTTGGTGGACCACAGGTCGTCGAACTCGCACGGCTCCTCGTAGAACCCGTACCCGTGCTCCTCCATCAGCCGGCCGATGCGGACCGCGTGGGCGATGTCGTACGAACTGTTGGCGTCGCCGTACAGCGTCATCCCCGCTCCGAACGTCCGCCGGGCCAGCTCGATGAGCTTTTCCGTCCGCCCCGGCAAGGAGTCGGCGTTGCGGCTCATCCGCCCGCCCAGGCGGAACTTGATGGCCTTCACGCCGGAGCCGGCGACGAGCTTCTGGAGGTGCTCGACCTCCTGCTCCGGCGTGTTGCCGCGGACGCCGCTGGCGAAGTACACCGGCACGTCTCGCCGCACCGCCCCGCCGAAGAAGTCGGCGACCGGCCGGTTCGCCACCCGGCCCATCAGTTCGAGCAGCCCCATCTCGACGGCCGCCACCCCGATCCACAGGGCGATCCCCTGCATCTTGTAGTTGTCGGCGTGGCGGTATGCGTCCCACAGCAGCCGCTCGACGTCTCGGGCGTCCCGGCCGACGAACACCGGGGCGACGCTCCGCAGGAAGAACGGGTACACGTCGGCCATCTTCGCCGGGTGGGGCACGGTGACGGCCTCCGCCCCGTCGGCCGACCGCGTCCGGAGCAGGTAGGTCTTGCCGTTGCGCAGCAGTTCGATTGAGGCGACGGTGACCGGCCGCGGCAGGAAGTCGGTCTTGAGCACCGGCGCGGCCAGGATGCGGTCGAGGGTTTCGACCGAGACGGGCTTGGCCGGTTCGGCCGCGGCCGCGCGACCGGCCGCGGCCGTCAGCGCACCAGTAGCGGCCCCCTGGAGAAATCGGCGGCGGGTCGGGGTCATGACGACTGTCCCCTACGGGCGAACGGCATCGTCATCACGTGGACCTAGCATACCGAACGAGCCACACTCGTCACGCTGCGGTGGGACCGGACGCCCTCTGGACGAGTTCCTCCCAGGCTGGTAATATGACGAACCTGACAGGATGGCTGGTCAGGCGCGGCATTCTCCAGCGGACGGTTTGCAGATGAAGTGCTTCGCTTATCCCCTGTTCCTCCTCCTGCTGTCAGCTCCGCTCGATGACGCCCTGGCCGTCGCGCTGATCCTGTCGCCGGCCCCCGTCGCCGATTCCGACGACGAGTACCTACTGGCCGAACACCGACCGCGCGATCACCAGTCTGCGGGCGACAGGCGGCCGATGACTGTCAGGCCGGCACGCGCGGCGTGCAGTCTGCCGTCTTGGGGCGGCACCACACCGAAGCGGAATCGCGTCACACATCCCACCCACCCGCCGTTCCACGCCTTCCAGTCGTTGCAGATTTGAGCGCCTTCCGCACCCGACACTGACGGCGTCGATTCCCACCGACGCCAGTCGCCGTCGTCTTCGACGCGACGGCCGCATGAGCCGCGCGGCCCACCCCGAACGCGACACGCCATCGCGAGGCCGTGGCGTGGGCGTACAGGCTTTCACGAGCAGGACGGGAGAGTTCACCATGCAGAAACTGATTCAGGGCATTCACCGGTTCCGCGAGCAGAATTTCCGCCCGCTCCAGGGGCTATTCGCCGAGCTATCGACGGGGCAGCAGCCGGA
>DASXAN010000826.1:0-1884 GCA_036406755.1 Gemmataceae bacterium | reverse complement strand
AAACCCATCCGGGTTGCGGGCCGCCATCTCCTCCAGCCAAGCCTCGGCGGCTTCGCGGATGTTCGCCCGAGCCTCATCAAGCGTCGCGCCCCAGGAGTAACAACCCTTCAGCGCAGGGGCGCTGGCCGAGTACCGCCCGTCCGGCTCGCGGTGGAAAACGACTTTGAGCTTCATGCGCCATCCTCCGTCTGGATTAGCGCGAGCATTTTACCACCTGTCTACGCCCGCCGGAACGTCCGCGCTCCCGGATCGACGTCGTCGCCAGCCCTGGCCCGCCCGTTGGCCGCCAGGTGCGTCAGGATGTCGTACACCGCCTCGGCCTCGTCCGGGGTGCCGGCCACGGCCGCCACCTGCTCTGCCGTCCGCGGGTCCGCCGACAGCGCCGCGACGACCTTCGCCTGTAGCGCCAGCACCGCCGCGGCCGCCTTCTTGCCCGCCTCCACGCCCGGCTGGTGGTAGGCGTTGATCCCGACCAGTGACGCGTAGAACCCGACCGCCCGCTCGAACAGCGCGATCAGCGCCCCGACCGTCCGGGCGTCCACCCGCCGCACCGTGATCGTGATCGACTGCCGGTCGTTCTCGTACAGCGCCCGCCGGGTGCCGAACCAGAACCCGTCCAGGTAGTCCCCGGCCGTCACGCCCGGCTCGACTTCGATCCGCTCGCCGCCGTCCTCCAGCACGCGGACGAACACGGCGAAGAAGTTGTTCACCCCGTCCCGCAACTGCTGAACGTAGGCATGCTGGTCGGTCGAGCCCTTATTGCCGTAGACGGCGAGGCCCTGGTCCACCCGCTCGCCCTTGAGGTTCAGCCGCTTGCCCAATGATTCCATCACGAGCTGCTGGAGGTACCGGCTGAACAGCAAGAGCCGGTCCTTGTACGGCAGCACGACCATGTCCTTCTGGCCCTTGCCGCCGGTGGCGTGGTACCACGCCAGGGCCAGGAGCGCCGCCGGGTTCTTGCGGGTGTCGTGGACGCGGGTGGCCACGTCGCACGCGGCGGCCCCGGCGAGCATCCCGTCGGTGTCGATGCCTTGCAACGCCGCCGGCACCAAGCCGACCGGACCGAGTTCGCTCGTCCGCCCGCCGACCCAGTCCCACATCGGGAAGCGGATCAGCCAGCCCTCCTTCTCCGCCTGCTTGTCCAGGTGCGAGCCGGTGCCGGTGATGGCGACGGCGTGCTTGGCGAAGTCGAGCCCGGCCTTCTTGTAGGCGTCGGCGACGACGACCATGCCGTTGCGCGGCTCGGGGGTGCCGCCGCTCTTGCTGATGACCAGCACCAGCGTCTCGGGCAGCTTGCCGGCCAGCCGGTTGAGCACGCGGGCCATGCCGTCCGGGTCGGTGTTGTCGATGAAGTGGACGGCCATCTTGTCGGCCGGCGTGCCGAGAGCGTCGTGGACGAACTCCGGCCCGAGCGCCGACCCGCCGATGCCGACGGACAGCACCTGCGTGAACCGGTTGGCTTTCGGCGGCTTGATTTCGCCGCGGTGAACGCGGGTGGCAAACACCTTGATGCCGACGATGGTGTCGCGGATGGCGAACGTGATCTCGGCCGTCGGGGCCCGCTCCGGGGCGCGGAGCCAGTAGTGGCCGACCATGCGGTTCTCGTCCGGGTTGGCGATCGTCCCGCCTTCCAGCTCGGCCATGGCCGCGTAGGCGGACTGTATGGCCGGCTCCATGCGGGCGAGGAAGTCGTCGGCGAACGTCATGCGACTGACGTCGAGGGTCAGGCCCAGGTCGGGGACCGGGCAGAGGTAGTCGCGGTAGCGGCGCCAGAGGTCGTTCGCGGTCATGGCAAGTCCTCCGATCGGGTTAGCCGCGACGCGGAGTCTGCGGAGCGGAGCGCGCGCTCCGCTCCGCAGACTCCGCGTCGCGGCTAACCGTGTT
>DASXAN010000825.1:0-6544 GCA_036406755.1 Gemmataceae bacterium | reverse complement strand
CAAGCTCGTCCACGGCGGTGTGCGCTACCTGGCCCAGGGCAACGTCACGCTGGTCCGGGAAGCGCTGCACGAGCGCGGCCTGCTGCTGCGGAATGCCCCGCACGTCGTCCACGACCTCGCCTTCGTCGTCCCGGCGTACCGATGGTGGGAAAAGCCGTTCTACGGCCTCGGCATGACCGTCTACGACCTCCTCGCCGGCCGATACCGCATCGGCCGGTCGAAGGTCATCTCCCGTGACGACGCCCTCCGCCGGCTGCCGACGCTGCAACCGCACGGGCTCGGCGGCGGCGTCGTCTACCACGACGGCCAGTTCGACGACGCCCGGTTGCTCATCGACCTGCTCCGTACCGCGGCGGATTCCGGGGCGGTCGTCCTGAACTACGCCCCGGTGACGGAACTGCTAGCCGACGCCAGCCGCGTCACCGGCGTCATCGCCCGCGACGAGGAGACGGGCCGCGAAATCCGGGCCGCGGCGCGGGTGGTGGTCAACGCCACCGGCGCGTTCTGCGACGGCGTCCGCCACCTCGCCGACCCGGCCGCCAAGCCGCTCGTCTCGCCGAGCCAGGGCACGCACCTCGTCTTCGACCGCTCCGTGCTGTCCGGCGACAGCGCGCTCCTGGTGCCGAAGACTCCCGATGGCCGCGTGTTGTTCGCCATCCCGTGGCATGGGCACACGCTCGTCGGCACGACCGACGTGCCGATCCCGGAGGTGTCGCCGGAGCCGCGGCCGACAAATCAAGAAATCGACTACATCCTCGACACGGCCGGCCGCTACCTGGCGAAGCCGCCGACGCGGGCCGACGTGCTCAGCACGTTCGCCGGCATCCGCCCGCTGGTCAAGGCCGCCGGGGCACCCAGCGCAGCTGGGTCGGTGACGCGGACGGCGACGCTGTCGCGGGAGCACACGATCCACGCCGACCGCCCGGGGCTGGTGACGATCACCGGCGGCAAATGGACGACCTACCGGGCGATGGCCGAGGACTGCGTGAACGTGGCGGCAGAGCTGGCCGGGCTGCCGCGGCGGCCCTGCGTCACGCCGGACCGACCGATCCACGGCCCCGACGCCACGGCCGGCGGCGAGTCGTTGCACCCGGCGCTACCCTACACGGCGGCGGATGTGACGCGGGCGGTGCGGGCGGAGATGGCCCGAACGGTCGAGGACGTGCTGGCGCGGCGGACGCGGGCGCTGTTCCTGAACGCCCGGGCGGCGGTGGAGATGGCCCCGCGAGTGGCGGCGCTAATGGCGGCTGAGTTGGGCCGCGACGCGGCCTGGGAGGCGGAGCAGGTGCGGTTGTTCGCGGACGTGGCACGAGGGTATCTGTTGTAGACTCCGAGGCAATCTCGGAGTCGGTGGGCCTCGGTCGCTCCGCTCCCTCGACCCACCCTACGTCCCAAGCGCCTTCAGCAGTAGCGCCGCCGCGACGCCGCCGATGAGCGGGCCGACCACCGGCACCCAGGCGTACCCCCAGTCGGAGTCGCCCTTGCCGGCGATCGGCAGCACGGCGTGCGCCACCCGCGGGCTGAAGTCGCGGGCCGGGTTGATGGCGTACCCGGTCGGCCCGCCCAGGCTCAGGCCGATGCCCCACACCAGCGCCCCGCCGAACGGGGCTACGAACCCGGTTCCCACTTCCTTCTCGACAATCGCGGCGCCGACGAACACCAGCGCGAACGTGGCGATCGCCTCGGTCAGCACGTTCGCCGGCAGGTTGCGGATCGCCGGGGCCGTGCAGAACACGCCGAGCTTCAGCCCCGCGTCCGGCGTCTCCCGCCAGTGCGGCAGGTAGGCCAACCACACCAGGACGGCCCCGACGAACGCCCCGAGGAACTCGCCGGCAATGGGCGGGCCGACGTCGGCGAACTTCGACGGGTCGAGGATCGCGCCGGCGATCGGGCCGACCGGGTTGATGAACCCCGGCGCCTTGAAAAACCGGGCCGTGTACACGCCGCCCATGACGGCGAACGCCCACCCGGCCGTGACGACGATCCAGCCGCCGTTGTGGCTCTTCGACCGGTTGAGCAGCGCGCCGGCGACGACGCCGTCGCCGAGCAGGATCAGGACCATCGTCCCGAGGAATTCGCCCAGAAAGTCATTCACGGCAGCCCCCTTGCCAGTGGAGCCGCCACTATCCGCGATGGAGTGCGGGCCGTCAAGTAGGGTGGGTCGAGGAGCAGAGCGACGAGGCCCACCGGCGGAGGCGTTCACCCCCGCCGGTGGGCCTCGAAGACTCGACCCGCCCTACGCCGACCGGCGGCCGCTACGACTGCTGCTTGTCCAGCTCGCCGCGGACGTACTCCAGCGCCTTGTCCAGCACCTTGTCCACGAACGGCGGGGCCTTCTTCTCCTCCTTCTTCTCCTCCGCCGGCGCCGCCCCCGGCTTGCCGTGGACCACGTCCCGCCGCCGCCGGGCCAACAGGAACTGGAACCGCTCCTCGTCGGTCAGCTTGACCTCGTACCCGGGGTTCGGCGACACGCCCCACTCGTCCGTCTCCTTGCTGTCCGGGAAACGGTGGATGTTCTTGCCGCTCGGCCGGCGGTAGCTCTGCGTCGTCAGCTTCAACGCCGTGGCCCGGTCCTCCATCGGGTAGATGTTCTGCACGCTCCCCTTGCCGAAACTCCGCTCGCCGACGATCACGGCCCGGCCGTGGTCCTGGAGCGCGGCCGAGACGATCTCGCTGGCGCTGGCGCTGTACTTGTCGACGAGCACGGCCACCGGGTGCTTCGCCGCCGGCTCGAACAGCGTCCCGCCCGGCACGGCTGAGTACACCCGCTCCGGCGTCTTGCGGCCCTGGGTGCTGACGATCCGCCCCTGCGTCAGGAACAGGTCGCTGACGGCCACGGCCGACGTGAGCAGCCCGCCGGGGTTGCCGCGGATGTCCAGCACCAGGCCGCGCACCCCCTCGCCCTCCAGCTTGGTCAGCACCTTCTTCAGCGCGTCGGCCGTCGGCTCGTCGAACTCCAGCACGCGGACGTAGGCGATCCTCCGGTCCTTGTCGATGACGTAGTCCCACTCGGCCGGGTCGTCCGGCTTGCGGCGGTCACCCAGGACCGTTTCGACCTCGATCACCGCCCGGGTGACGGTGATGTCCACCGCCTTCTTCTGCCCCTCGTGGATGACCGACAGCGTCACCGGCGTGCCCGGCTCGCCCTGGATCAGCTCGATCGCCTCGCTGGTGCGCAGCGTGTCGAGCGACTTGCCGTCGATCTTGACGATCTGGTCGCCGGCCAGGACGCCGGCCTCGTACGCCGGGGTGCCGACCATCGGCGACGTGACGACCAGCCCCCCGGTCGTGCGGTCCAGGCCGATCTGGATGCCGACGCCGCCGAACTTGCCCTTGCTCTTCCGCTCGAACTGCTTGTACTCGCGGTCGCCCATGAACGCGGAGTACGGGTCGAGTCGCTCCAGCCCGCCGTTGATCATGTCCTCGACCAGCCGCCGGCGGGCGACCGGGTCGAGTTCGCGGACGTAGTTCTGGTCCACCTCGTCGAGCACGTCCACGAGCAGCTTGACCAGCTCGTAGTTCTGGTCCTTCTGCCGCAGCGGCGGGGCGCTGTAGGTCAGCGTCAGGCCGAGCAGGACGACGAGGGGGATGCCCACCAACCAGGCCAGGTTCCAGCGCGACATGGGTCGGCCAGCCTCCGCGAACGGGGTCGGAAACGGACCGCCATTATACGGCAGCGGCGGGAGTCGCCACAGAGCGATTCGGCGGGCTTGATTTCTCCCCCCTCTCCCGCAAAGCCGGGAGAGGGGCCGGGGGTGAGGGCGGCTGGTTTTCCCTCACCCCCTGGCCCCCTCTCCCATAAAGGGAGAGGGGGAGAACAGCCAAGGGTCTTATTGAGTTCTCTCCCCCTCTCCCCTCGTGGGAGAGGGGGCCGGGGGGTGAGGGGCATCCGCTTCCCTAATCCCAACCCGTCTCCGGCAAAGTCGGGAGAGGGGAGAACTATGCCGATTCTGCCGCCTCCTGCTCCGGCGGCCCGCGGCCGACCCGCACAAGTGCGTTTGACCCCGCACCCCCTCCAAATTACCGTGGATGTCACCACCTCCCGCGGAGGCCTCCGCCGATGTACAGCGTCGTCCTGACCGCCCTGCTCACCGCCGGTCCGAATGTGCCTGGCTGCGACTGCCCCGGCAGCGGTTTCGCCGGTTTCGCCGTCCCTGCCGGTGGTCCTGGTTGTTGCGGCGGCTGTGGGATGGCAGCCATGCCCGCCCCGCCGTGCGGCTGTGGGGCCGGCGGGCCGATGGCAATGCCCGGCCCGATGCCGCTCGGAGGAATGCCGATGATGCCCGCCCCCACCCCTATGCCGTCGGGCGAAATGCCGACGCCGGGCGACGGCACCATTCTGCCGCCAGCCGGGCTGGGCGAATCGATCCAGCCGCCCGGCGCGCCGCCGACTGCCCCCATGCCGCGGCTCGGCGAAGTGCAATCGTCGGCGAACCAGGCGCTATTCGTCGTCACCCTGCCCGGCGACGCCCGGTTGCTGGCCGAAGGTCGGGAGATTCCGGGCCAGGGCGCGGTCCGCACGTTCGTGTCCCCGCCGCTGGAGCCGGGCCGCGACTACTACTACGACCTGGCGATCGAGGTCGACCGCGGCGGGAAAATCCTCCGCGACCAGCAGTCGGTCCGGTTCCAGGCCGGCAAGACGGCCAACGTCAGCTTCGGCGAGCCGAAGGCCGAGACGCCGCCCCCGCCGGTCACCCCCCCGGCACCGGCGAAGACGACTCGCATCCGCGTCCGCATCCCGGACGGGGCGGCGCTGTACGTCGAGGGCCGGCCGTGGGCCGTTCCGGTCGTCCAGACACCGCCGCTGGACCCGACTCGGACGCATTATTACTTACTGCGGGTGGAGGTGGTCCGCGACGGCCGGCGGGCGGTGCTAACGCGCGAGGTGGCGTTCCGGGCCGGCCAGGAGCTGACGGTGGATTTCACGGCCCCGCCGCCGGGCAACCCGGCTGCGCCGGGTACCGCGGCCCACGTCGCCAAGAACAGCCGCTGACGATTGTAGGGAGGCCATGACGGAATAGGGCCGCCGCCGCGCCTCCTGCGCGGCGGACGGCCTGCGCCAGCGGAACTCCTCTTCCCGGTCCCGCGAGCCGTCGCCCGACCCGCGCCGCGGAAGCCGAGGGATTGCCTTCGCGCGGCCGGCCGGGTGTTCGGCTCACGCGAAAAACGTCCGCCCGTCTCTGACTTGCGCCGCCCGTCCGCGGGATGGGAGTTTTGCCCCACATTCGCAATTATGCTAGATATGCAATACGTCGCGCCAGCGGTGCGCCTCGCCGCCCGGCCTCAGGAGCAAGCCCCGGATGACGTCGCACGACATGGGCTCCTGCGAGTGGCTGGCGACTGAGATCGCCGTCAGCCACCTGATCGACCGCACGGACCTCGACCCGGTCGTGGCCGCGTTCCAGGCCGAGAACCCCTACGCCGATGCCACCGCCCTGGCCGAGCACCTCGTCAAGGTCGGCCGGCTGACCGCCTTCCAGGCGACCCGGCTGCTGGAAGGCCAGGGCCGCGGGCTAGTCCTGGGGCCGTACATCCTCGTGGACGTGCTCGGCACCGGCAGCATGGGCACCGTATACGCCGCGCTCGGCCGGGCCGACCGCAAGCCATACGCCGTCAAGGTGCTGCCGATCCGCAGCGCGTGGAACGTCCGCCAGGCTCGTCGGAAGATGCAGCAGCTGCCGGAGGAGCCACACCCGGCCGTCGTCCCGTGGGTGGACGTGGGCACGTCGGCCGGACTGCACTACCTCGTCTGGCCGTTCGCCGAGGGCGAGACGCTGGCCGCGACCGTCCGCCGGGACGGGCTGCTGCCGCCGGCCCGCGCGGCGGCGATCGGCGTCCAGATGGCCCACGCCCTGCAATGGTTCGAGCGGCACGGCGTCTGGCACGGGGCCGTTCAGCCGTCCAACGTCATGCTCGGTCCGGACGGCCAGGCGCGGCTGCTGGACCTGGGCGTCGGCGTCTTGCTGGCCGGGGCGGAGGACGAATCCCTGGTCGACACGCTGGCCGAGTCCAGCGCCCTCGCCGCCCTGTTGGACTGCACCGCCCCGGAGTGTGTCAACGACCCGGGCGCGCGGTCGGTCCGCGGCGACCAGTACGGCCTCGGCTGCACCCTGTACTACGGCCTGACCGGCCGCTACCCGTTCCCGGAGGGGACGGCGTCGGAGAAGATGCTGGCCCACCAGCGGCAGGACCCGACGCCGGTGACGGAACTCAACCCCGGCGTGCCGACCCCGCTGGCGACGGCGATCGACCGGCTGCTGCAGAAGGCGCCCGAGGCCCGGTACCACCGCACCGACGAGCTGATCGCCGCCCTGACGCCGCTGGCCCGGCAATCCACCGTCTACGTCCCGCCGCCGACGCCGGCCCCGTCGTTCCTGCCGCCGCGCGGCCCGACCGTGACGCCGACCACCCGGCCCAGCGCGAGCCTCCTAGCGGCCGTGACACCGCGGCCGTCCCTGCCGCCGGCCCCGGCCGTGACGCCGACGCCCCGCACCCTGCGAGCCTCCGGCGCGAACCTACCGCTCGGGCCGCCCGGCCGGGCGGG
>DASXAN010000824.1:0-1528 GCA_036406755.1 Gemmataceae bacterium | reverse complement strand
CGAATGGCCTTTGTGGGCGCTCGGGGCGCTCACGCAACCCCGCTCGCCATTACTTCGGCGCCAGCTCCGAGTCGAACACCCGCACCTGCTTCCAGTTCGCCTTGTTCTCGTCGATGAACTGCTTGTGCCGCGGGGCGTCGGCGTACCGCTCGTAGTCGGCCATCGTCTTGAACACGATGTGCAGCGCCACGTCCCAGTCCTTGACGACCACGTTCCGGTCCGGCGTCTTCGCCCGCGGGCCGGTGGCGAAGTACGCCTCCCCCGGGTGCTTTGACAGGTACTTCTCGCACGCCCCGACCAGCTCGTGCACCTTCGCCGGCGAGTTGTCGGTGAGCGTGAAGTAGACCATGTGGCCGATCATCGGCCCCGCCGCCGGGGCCGCCGGCACCGGCCGGTCGCCGCCGGCCACCACGCCGATCGCCACCCCCGCCGCCAGCGCCAGCCCCCAGTTGCGAATCGCGTGCATGCGTCACCTCCAAGGAGTTACTCCCGGTCCCCCGGGTACGGCTCGTCCCCGCGGACGCTGAACCACAGGATGCGGTTGAGCGTGTCCTCGTCCGCCCTGTCGCCCTCGTCAAGGTTCAGCGCCAGCGACTTCTTCGCCCAGAACAGCCCGCGGCTGTCGAGCTGCGTCAGCGGCTTGTTCATCTCGTCCAGCCGGATGCGGTTCGGGGCGGGCGTGTACGGCGTCAGGTCCGCCGTCATCTGGAAGCAATTCCGCATTGGCGTGGCGGACAGGTCGAGCTGGGTCATCGGCGGCAGGCCGAGCATCAGCTCGATCGTCTTGACCATCCCGGTCTGGTTGTAGCACGTCGAATCGACCGCCTTCCGCCGCGTGTACGGGCTGACCGCCAGCGCCACGGTGCGGTGGCCGTCCACGTGGTCGAACCCGTCCTGCGGGTCGTCCTCGACGACGAGGACGCAGGTCGTCGGCCAGAACTTGCTCCGGCTGATCCCCTCGACGATCCGGCCCAGGGCCAGGTCGTTGTCCGCGACCATCGCCCGCGGCGTCGGCCAGCCGGGCTTGGTCCCGCAGGTGTGGTCGGCCGGCAGGCTGATCGTGATGAGGTTCGGCATCGACCCCTGCTGCTCGAACCGCTTCAGGTCGTCGAGGAACACCGTCGCCCGGGAGACGTCGGGCATCGTGAGGGGGAAGTACGGGTAGCCCGGGTGCGTGAACGGGGCGATCCGCGGCTTGTTGATCGTGATGCGGACCGGGATCTTGCGCGCCCCGGACGTGAAGTCGCGGTACATCGCCTCCCAGGTCGTGCCGGCCGGGGTGTAGTCGGTTTCGAGGACGGCCTCGCCGTAGTTGCGGACCGTGCGGCCGTGGTCCAGGGCGTTGTCCCACAGGTAGCCGGTCGGGGCGAAGGCGAGCGGGTCGCGGCTGTCGTCCGGGTAGGAGCGGGTGAACCCGCCGAACTGCTTCTCCAGGTAGTCGGTGCAGTAGGCGGTGTCGGCCCACTGGTGGCCGTCGGCGCTGAGCACGCCGGAGCAGTAGAAGTTGTCCAGCAGGGCGAACTCGCGG
>DASXAN010000823.1:0-3547 GCA_036406755.1 Gemmataceae bacterium | reverse complement strand
CTGCGGGAACAGAACGAATACCAGCGGTTCGCGCGACTGGAGCGGGACGACCGCCGCACGGCCATCGCCGCCGACGCCGCCCGTGCCCTGGAGGCCGAGCTGCGGCGGACCGTCGCCGGCGAAGTGCGGTTCGACGCCGGCAGCCGGGCCCTCTACGCCACCGACGGGTCCAACTACCGCCAGGTGCCGATCGGCGTCGTCGTCCCGCGGTCGAAGGATGACGTCGAGGCGGCCGTGGCCGCGGCCCGCCAGTTCGGGGCACCGGTCCTGTCCCGCGGCGGCGGCACCAGCCTCGGCGGCCAGTGCTGCAACGTCGCCGTCGTCATGGACTTCTCCAAGTACCTGCACCGCGTCCGCCGCATCGACGCCAACAACAAGCTCGGCACCGTGCAGCCGGGGTGCGTGCTCGACGACCTCCGCGGGGCGGCCAACGAAGTTGGGCTGACGTTCGGCCCGGACCCGTCCACGCACAACCACTGCACCCTCGGCGGCATGCTCGGCAACGACTCGTGCGGGTCGCACTCGCTCATCTGCCGCAACCACGGCCGCGGCCTGCGGACCGCCGACAACACGCACGAACTCGAAGTGCTGACCTACGACGGCCTGCGGCTCCGCGTCGGCCCGACTTCCGAGGACGAGCTGGACCGCATCATCCGCGGCGGCGGCCGGCGGGGCGAGCTGTACGGCAAGATGCGGGCCTTCCGCGACCAGTACGCCGACGACATCCGCACCCGCTTCCCGCAGCTGCCCCGCCGCGTCTCCGGGTACAACATCGACGCCCTGCTGCCGGAGAACGGCTTCCACGTCGCCCGGGCGCTGGTCGGCTCCGAATCCACGCTCGTCACGATTCTCGAAGCCACGCTGCACCTCGTCCCGAACCCGGGAGCCCGGTCGCTGCTGCTGCTCGGCTACCCGGACATCTACCGGGCGTGCGACCACCTGATGGAGATTCTGAAGTTCCATCCGACGGCACTGGAGGGGATCGACCACCTGCTCTACGAGTACGTCAAGGCGAAGGGCGACGAGAACGCCAACATCGCGCTCTTGCCCCCGGGCAAGGGCTTCCTGATGGTCGAGTTCGGCGGCGACTCCAAGGCCGACTCCGACGCCGCCGCCCGCCGCTGCATGGACGCGCTGAAGAAGGCCAAGAACCCGCCACAGATGCGGCTCGTGGACGACCCGCACGAGGAGGCGATGATCTGGATGGTGCGGGAGGGCGGGCTGGGCTCGACGGCGTGGGTGCCCGGCCACCCGGACGCCTGGCCGGGGTGGGAGGACTCGGCCGTGCCGCCGGAGAAGGTCGGCCGCTACCTCCGCGACCTCCGCGCTCTCTTCGACAAGTACGGCTACAAGCCGTCGATCTATGGTCACTTCGGCCAGGGGTGCATCCACTGCCGCGTCCCGTTCGACCTGTACACGGCCGAGGGAGTGCGGAACTTCCGCTCGTTCATGGACGAGGCGACGGACCTCGTCGTCAGCTACGGCGGGTCGCTCTCCGGCGAGCACGGCGACGGCCAGGCCCGCGGCGAGTACCTGCCGAAGATGTTCGGCGAGACGCTGTACCAGGCGTTTCGCGAGTTCAAGTCGATCTGGGACCCGCACTGGCGGATGAACCCCGGCAAGAAGATCGACGCCTACCCGATCGACGCCAACCTCCGCGTCGGCCCGGACTACAACCCGCCGGAGCCGGCCACGCACTTCCACTTCCCCGGGGACAACCACTCGTTCGCCCGGGCCACACTCCGCTGCGTCGGCGTCGGCGAGTGCCGGCGGGAGGGCGGGCAGGTGATGTGCCCGAGCTACCAGGTGACGCGGGAGGAGAAGCACTCGACCCGCGGCCGGGCCCGGCTGCTGTGGGAGATGATGAACGGCGAGGTGCTGACCGACGGTTGGAAGAGCGACGCCGTCCTCGACGCGCTGGACCTGTGCCTGTCGTGCAAGGGGTGCAAGCACGACTGCCCGGTGAACGTGGACATGGCCACGTACAAGGCGGAGTTCCTGTCGCACTACTACGCCGGCCGGCTGCGGCCACGGCACGCCTACGCGATGGGCTGGATTCACTGGTGGGCGCGGCTCGCGGCGGTGATGCCGTCGGTGGCGAACTTTTTCAGCCAGACGCCGGGGCTGAGCGCGATCGCCAAGTTCGTCGGCGGCATCGCCCAACAGCGGCGGATGCCGGCGTTCGCCCCGGAGACGTTCAAGCACTGGTTTTTCCGCCGGGCCGCCCGAAAGGACCAGAACCGGCCCGCGGTCATCCTCTGGGCCGACACGTTCAACAACCACTTCCACCCCGACACGGCAAAAGCCGCCGTCGAGGTGCTGGAGGCCGCCGGGTTCCGCGTGCTGGTGCCGCCGCAGCCGCTCTGCTGCGGCCGGCCGCTGTACGACTTCGGCATGCTCGACCAGGCCGAGGCGCTGCTGCGGGACATCCTCACAACGCTGCGGCCGCTGATCGAAGCCGGCGTGCCGGTGGTCGGGCTGGAGCCGAGCTGCCTGGCCGTCTTCCGTGACGAGCTGCTCAACCTGTTCCCCGCCGACCAGGACGCCAAACGGCTGCACGACCAGTCGTTCCTGCTGAGCGAGTTCCTGGTCAAGAAGGTCAAGGACTATCAGCCGCCGCGGCTCCAGCGCAAGGCGGTCGTCCACGGCCACTGCCACCACAAGTCGGTGATCGGCTGGGACGCGGAGGCGGAATTGATGAACCGGATGGGCCTGGACGTGGCGGCACCGGAGCCGGGCTGCTGCGGCATGGCGGGGTCGTTCGGGTTCGAGGCGGCCCACTACGAGATTTCGCAGCGGATCGGCGAGCAGCGGCTGCTGCCGGCGGTCCGCCGGGCCGGCGAGGACGTGCTGGTGATCGCCGACGGGTTCAGCTGCCACGAGCAGATCGCGCAGGGGACCGGCCGCCGGCCGCTGCACGTCGCCGAGGTGCTGCGGCTGGCGCTGCACGGCGAGCGGGACGTGCCGGCGGTTGCGGACCGCCGCTCGTCCTTGCTCGGCCCGGCGGCGCTGGTCGGGGCGGGCGTGCTCGCCGGCGTGCTGCTGGAGCGGCTGACGGCCCGGTGTCCGTGAAACAGGCCCGGGCGCCGCGCCCGGGCGAATCGCCCGGATCCGAAAAGGAGGAGTGTGATGTTGCGGTTCGTGTTGGGGGCGGTGGCGGTGTTCGGGCTGTGCGTGGCCGGGGCGCGGGCCGACGACAAGAAGCCGGATAAGGCCAACAAGGGCAAGGCGGCGACCATCACCAAGGTGGACCAGAAGGCCGGGACCGTCACCGTGCGGATGAAGGGCGACAACGGCAAGATGACCAACCGGACGTTCCACCTGACCGGCGAGGTCGGCTACTTCGACAGCACCGGCCGGGTGGCGGCCGCGGACATCTTCCGCTCCGGCGACGAGGTGCTGGTGGTCGAGGAGCAGGGCAAGCTCAAGGAGGTGCACCAGAAGGCCAAGTCGGACACCGGCAAGACGAACGCCGGTAAGAAGCCGGGCGGGAAGTAAGCCGCGCCGTCGAAATCCCGGCGAGGGGGGGGGGGGGGGGGGGGGGGGG
>DASXAN010000822.1:0-2514 GCA_036406755.1 Gemmataceae bacterium | reverse complement strand
CCCCCCCCCCCCCCCCCCCCCCCCGCGGCGTCACGTACCATGGACGGCATGCTCACCTCCCGCGGCTGGTGGCTGTTGCTCTTCGTCCTCACCCTCCTGGCCATGGGGTCGGTCCTCGCCCTCCAGCCGGGGCCGGGCGGCGGCCCGACTACCCTGCTCTTGCTCGGCCTGGTCCTGGCCCTCTGGTTCGCCTGGGAGTGGGCCACGTTCGCCGTCCAGGCCCGGCTGGCCGTCCGCGACCTCGACCTGGCCCGTGAACTCCGCGACGACCGCGGCCCCGTCACGACCCTCTGGGCCGGCCAGACGTTCACCGTCCGCGGCCGGGTCCGCCTCGGCGGGTCGCTCGCCCTGACCCACGCCCTGGTCACCGACCGCCCGCCGGCCGGGGCCGGCCCGGTCGAGGGCGAGCTGCGCTACTCCGGCCCGCTCGCGGCCGGCGCCGGGGAACCCGCTTGCGGGTCGCCCGGGTGGGAGTACCGCGTCCACTGCCCGGCCCCGGGGGCGCTGCGGTTCGAGGGGGCCCGCGTGCAGCTGGCCGACGCCCAGGGGTTCTTCTACTTCGAGACGTTCCTCCGCCGCCCGGCCGTCCTGGCCGTGCTGCCCAAGCTGGTGGACGCCGAGGCCCGCCAGCGGGCGACCAAGCGGTTCAACCTGCTGCCCCCGCCCGGCATCCACCGCCTCCGCCGCCCGGGCTCGGGGAGTGAACTCTTGGACCTGCGGGACTACCGCCCGGGCGACCCGCCCAAGCGGATCGCCTGGAAGGCGTCGGCCCGGCGGGACAAGCTCATTACCCGCGAGCTGGAGAGCGAGGTGCCGATCCGCTGCACCCTGTTCGTGGACGCCTCCGACGCCGTCCGCCTCGGCCCGCCGGGGCACAACGCCCTGGCCGGGCTGACGACGATCGCCGCCACGGTCGCCCAGGCCGCGGCCGGCAACCGCGACCTGGTCGGCCTGGCCGTCTGCGACCACCGCGCCGCCGACTACGTCGCCCCGGCCCGGTCGCCGCCCCACACCGTCGGCCTGCTGCGGCGGCTGGCCCGGGCGGCCAACCTGGCCCCGGCGGCGGAGGCGGCCGACGTCGGCCCGCTCGTGGATCGGGCCTACGCCTTTGCCACCGAGGTCTACCCGGACCTGCTCCGGCCGGCCGTCAACCGCTTCCCGGCCTGGCTGCCGTACTTCAGCCCCCAGCCGGGCTGGACCATGCGCCGCCCGCCGGCCCGGGACGTGCTCCAACGGACCACCCGCACCCTGGCCGCGGCGCTGGTGGCCGCCGGCGTGCTGATCATGGCGTTCGGCGGCGAGGAGTCCGCCGGATTCATCGCGGTCCTGGCGGTCCTGCTCGGCGTGGCCGTCTGGACGGTGGGCCTCGTCGGCTGGGTGGCCGGCGGGCTGTCCTTCCGCCGCCGGCGGCGGTACGCCTGGCGGAAGAAACTGGCCGCCGTCCTGGCGGTGCTCTATCGCCGCCCGCCGGGGGCGCTGGCGTTGTTGCTCGAGGACGACGCCGCCATGAGCCGTGAGTTGCAGCGGTTCCTGGCGGACCACCAGGTGCCGTACGACGTGCCGCTCTACGACGCCCGCGGCCGGTACCTGTTCGCCCGGCCGGCCAAGGTGGAGGTGTTCGCCAAGGCGCTGTTGCGGTCGGTCGGCCGCGGGCACGACAACGAGCTGTACGTGGTGCTCGCCGACTTGCTGGAGCTGGACGAGCACCTGCGGCCGCTGCTGAAGGCGGTGCGGGTGGCGCGGGCGCGGCACCATTCCGTGTTGGTGGTGTGCCCGTGGCCGGCCGGCTTGCCGGACCCGCCCGCCGCGCGGGAAAACCCAAGTCCCAACCCCCAAATCCCAACCGACGCGGCGCGGGACTTGGGGGTTGGGATTTGGGATTTGGAGTTCCGCAATGCGGAGGACATCGTCCGTCGGATGATGTACCTGAGGGCGGCCCGGGCGTGGCGGGCGGTGCGGCGGGCGTTCGGCCGGATGGGCGTGCCGGTGCTGAACGCCGCGGCCGGGGACCCGGCCCGGCTGATTCTGCACCGGTTGGAGCAGCTGCGGGCGGTCCAGGGGGCCAGCCGCGGATGAGTACCGTCACTGATGCCACCGACGCCGGCAGCTCGCCGCTGGCCAACGCCTACCTGTCGGTCGGGCTGGGGGCGGTCGTGGTGCTCGGGGTGGCGCTGATGCAGACGGCCGGGCGGTGGGCGCTGATCCCGACGCTGGTCGGGGCGGCCGGGCTGGCGTTCCGCTGGCGGTCGGCCCCGCTGGTGCTGCTGGCCGCGGTCGCCATCGGGCAGCTCGGGCCGAGTTGGTACTACGGCCCGTACGTAATCGCCCGACGGGGGACGGGGCTGACCGGCCTGGGGCTGTGCGCCGCGACGCTGGCGTACGTGGTCGCCCAGTACCGGCTGGTCGGGCTGACGGCCGGGGTGTTCCCGCCGGACCCGCGCCGGCGGCGGGACAAGCCGCCGCCCCGCCCCGGCGGGGCGAGTCTGCGGGAGGTGACGGCCGCCCTGCAGATCG
>DASXAN010000821.1:0-2599 GCA_036406755.1 Gemmataceae bacterium | reverse complement strand
CAGCGACTGCCGGAGAGAGGAGCATCGGACACGCCGCCAATGCGGTCCAAATCGCGCGCATACCCTTAGCCCCATCATGACCTAGGAGTGGCTTGACCAGCAGACTAAAGACGGCCACCGCCCCGTCGATTCGTTGCGAGGCGGTGGCTAGAGCCAGAGACAGGATGTCCCCGCTTCGTTGATCACCGCCCGCCGCCCGTATAATCGCAGTTTGCTACGTCGGCGTAGCAGAACAGTCCCGTCCCGTCGGCAGCCGTGTTGCCCGTGCAGAGGGTAGTCCTGAGCGGCGTACGGTAGCAGCACTGTGCCTGGTCGATGTTCGACCAGTCGCAGGTGTCGACCGTATTAACATTTGTGAGGTAACACGGCACACCCAAGCCGGTGAAGAGCAAGTGTCCCGGCACGGGCTGTTCGAAGTCCTTACACTGCGTGACCCCGGCACATTCGCTAGGGGAGCTGTTGCACTCGTCGGCGAGTGCCAGTGCTGCGCCGCACGCGGCGCAGATCACGCAGGCAGCGACATACAGAGCATTTAGCTTCCTCATCGTCCGACCTCCTTCGGGCGCTGCCCGCAGCTATGGGTAAAGCCCGCGCTGAAGGCCGAGAATAGGGTAACTGACTGCATCTCGTGGTCAAGCGTATTCCGCGACGTCCTTGGAGCGGTTCAACCGCTCCAAGGTTCCCACATAATACCATGTTTCGATCCATCTGCATGGAACCGGATATGGCGTAGGTTCTCGTTGAGATGCCGGACTACGTTTACGGGCCAGTGGTTGCGATCGACCCCGTCCGGCACTAGGCCACGGACGTCGATCCGCTCCGGCCATCCCTCACGTTCGAACTGGGCTAGGATAGCCCGTTGGCGCTTCGCCCGCTGGGCGGGCCGTTTGGCCACCTTATCACCCCACCATAGCCGCTCTCCGTCCCATTGCGGCTGAACGTGGCGCGCCGTGACGCCATTCCCCCGCCGGCCGGCGAGTTCGGCACCGAGGCCTGTCAGGAGGAAACAACTGCCGGCCGGGATCGCTAGGCTGTGCCACGTCCGGAACGTGCGCCGCTTCGACCGGGCGGTCGTTGTCTCGACGCGGTACTCGAGCAAGCCGTCGCGGATGAGCCGGACGAGGTCGGCTCGCTGGACGCCGGAGGCTTGTAGTTCGGCCCGTGGGACGGCCTCCTGCCACCGATCGCCACGGCTGGCTTGGTCGGCCTGCCAGAGGAGCCGGATTAGCACTTCGTCGCTTTCGCGGAAGCCGGGCTGGATAGGTATCTCTTGCGCCGGCAAGTAGTTCGGTCGATCCAAGGGACATCCTCCTGTGCTCCCTGTCGAATACGAATCGTCGTCTACTATTGACATTGAAATTTTTTGAAGAATGCGGACAAAAAAATTCGTAGAATCGAAAAAAGTGTCGGATAGCTTGGTCGGCAATCGGCGAATCACTCCGCGCTGCCCTTGTGGCTCGTGGACGTGAGATCGAAGCGCCACTCGACGGGCGGTGTCAGGGGGAAGGTGGCGGCGCGGTCAGAAGTGAAATGGCGAGCGGGGTCGCGTGAGCGCCCCGAGTTCACTCAAATGCCACTGCCATTTGAGTGAACTCGGGGCGCTCACGCGACCCCGCTCGCCAAATCGCTCACGCCGCCCGGCGGCGGCGCACCCAGCCGGCGACCCCTGCCAGGCGGCGGACGAACTCCCAGGGGCGGCGTCACGTCGGCTTCCGCCGCCGCCCGGCACCCGCCAGGACGGCCGCGGCGGCCAGGCCGGCCAGGGCCATCGACCCCGGCTCCGGCACCGCCGTGCCGTCCACGACGAACGGGAAGTCCTGACCCACGTCCGGCAGCGTCGGCGGGTCGCCGATGTCCACCACGTCCGCCCACGTCGGGACGGTCTGCAACTGCAACTGCCGCCCGTTGGCGCCCGGCGCGCCCCGCGTCGCGTTGTCCGTGAACGTCACGAACGGCGAGAACGCGGACGTGAACCCCGCGATCGGCGTGACCTGGTAGTCGATCCAGTACGTCCCGGCGGGCAAGGTCACCGCCGCGTCCAGGGTGACCTCCTGGACCGGCCGGCTCGTCCCGGGGGCGATCGCCGTCCCGCCGTGCGCGTTCGTCGTGGACATCGTCCGGTAGACGTTCGTGAACGTGCTGTTCGTGAGGCGGTTGGTGGCCGTGTCGCCGAAGACGACCGTGCTCCCCGCGTCGCCCGGCCGGCCACTCCAGATCTGCAAGTTGCCGGCCGTGAACGCCTGCGTCGAGCCTGCGCCGGTCGAGTAGGCGTACACCCGGACGTCCGTCAGCGTCGCGCCGGCACTCAGGGTGAAGTCGTCGGCGATGCGGAAGTTGGGCCCGGCCCCGAGCAGGTAGTTCGCCGAGCCGCCGCTGCCGTTGCCGTCGACCAGTTCGCTCCACTGCGCGCCCGCCGGGGCGGGGACGCCGGGCCCGCCGCCGCCGTTGCTGCGGGTGACGGTCCCGGTCGCGAACCCGCCGTTGTTCCAGAGGACCTGCGCCCGGCCCGGGCCGACGGCGAGCATCCCGGCCACGACCGCCCCGATCCATCGTGTCGCCGCCATGACGGTTGCTCCGGCTGCCGGGTCGTGGCCGCGGG
>DASXAN010000820.1:0-9870 GCA_036406755.1 Gemmataceae bacterium | reverse complement strand
CGGTTGCGTCAGGAATTCGGCGTCGGGCCCGAACCGGTCCTGGCCGGCCTGCAGCGCGTCGGCGGCCGTGTCCCAGACGCTCACGACCCGACCCTCCCGGACGAGCGCGACGCGGCCGGCTCCGCCGCTCTGAAGCAACGTCGGTAGCGCCTGCAGGTAGGCGGCAAAGTCGGCGGACTCGGGCAGGCGGTCGGCGTCGGTCATCGGTCGGCCCTCCGGCGGACGACGGTAGGATCATATCCGGCTCGCCAGCCGGGACGCAACGGTAGCCCGCGTCACTACCCCCCATAAATCGTCCGCCCGCCGTCCACCGGCAGGCACGCTCCGGTCACGAAGTCGTTGTCGAGGAACGCCAGCACCGCCTGGGCCACGTTCGCCGGGCTGCCCTCTCGCTTCACCAGCGTCGCGGCGATCGCCTCCGCCTTCTCCGCCGCCGGCAGGTCGAGCGGCAGGAACACCGGCCCCGGCAGCACGCAGTTCACCCGCACCCGCGGGTTCCGCGTCCCCAGCTCCACCGCGAACGTCCGCGTCAGCGTCGGGATCGCCCCCTTCGACGGGAAGTATGCCGCGTAGTCCAGGTACGGCCGCTCGATCGCCCAGTCGCAGATCGTCACGATGTTGCCGCCCTCGGGTTGCTTCACCATCGCCAGCCCGGCGTGCTGGCAGCACAGGAACGTGCCCAGCGTGTTCGCCTCGAACTGGGCCCGCACGTCGGCCGCCGTCACGTCCTCCAGCCGCTTGCGGCCCCAGACACCTGCCGCCGTCACCAGCACGTCGATCCGGCCGAACCGGTCCAGCGTCTTCGCGACCAGGGCTTTGACCGCGGCCTCGTCGCCGAGATCGGCCTGGACGGCGATCGCCTCAACGCCGCGGCCCTGGAATTCGGCGACGGTTTCGGCGGCCGCGGCGGCGGACGTGTGGTAGTGCAGGGTGATCGCATAGCCGCGAACGGCTAACGCATCGGCGACGTGCCAGCCGACGCGGCGCTTGCCGCTGCCGGTCACCAGGGCGACGCGACGGGGTTCCACGGACAGCTCCCTCGGGGTTCCATGTGGTAGGATATGCCGACACACCACACCGTGGGATGCCGGCCGATGACCGCCGAGCACGACCGCCTGGAGCAGGACCGGCTGGGCCGCGAGCCGTGGCGGCGGTGGGGGCCGTACGTCAGCGACCGGCAGTGGGGGACCGTCCGCGAGGACTACTCCGCCGGCGGCAACGCCTGGGACTACCTGCCGCACGACCACGCCCGCAGCCGGGCCTACCGCTGGGGCGAGGACGGCCTCGCCGGCGTCAGCGACGATCACCAGCGGCTCTGCCTGGCCCTGGCCCTGTGGAACGGCCGCGACCCGATCCTCAAGGAGCGGCTCTTCGGCCTGACGAACGGTCAGGGCAACCACGGCGAGGACGTCAAGGAACTTTACTACTACCTCGACGCCACGCCGACGCACTCGTACCTAAAGATGCTCTACAAGTACCCGCAGCGGGAGTTCCCGTACGCGAGGCTGGTGGCCGAGAACGGCCGGCGGGACCGCGAACAGCCGGAGTACGAGCTGCTCGACACCGGTATCTTCGACGACGACCGGTACTTCGACGTGTTCGTCGAGTACGCCAAGGCCGGGCCGGACGAGCTGTTGATGCGGGTGACGGCCCACAACCGTGGCCCCGAAGCGGCCGAGCTGCACCTGCTGCCGACCGCCTGGTTCCGCAACTCCTGGTCGTGGAAGGCCGGGGCCGCGAAGCCGGCGCTGCGGGCGGTCGGGCCGGGCCGGGTCGCGGTCGAGCACCCGACGCTCGGCGGCTACACGCTGCACTTCGACGGCGATGCGGAGTTGCTGTTCTGCGAGAACGAGACGAACGTGCGGCGGCTCTACGGCCTGGACGCGGCGGGGCCGTTCAAGGATGGGATCAACGATTATATTGTGAGCGGGACTAAAGCCGCTTGCGGCTTAGCAACCGGCACGAAAGTGGCCGGTCACTATCGCGCCGTGGTTCCCGCGGGCGGATCAGTCAGCGTTCGACTCCGGTTAGAGCCCGCCGCGCAAGCAAGGGTTGGACCGGACCCCTTGCTTGCGCGGCGGGCTCAGAATGCGGATCGGTTCGCCGACTTCGACGCCGTCTTCGCCCGCCGCATCGCGGAAGCCGACGAGTTCTACGCCACCCTCCAGCACGGCACCCCCGACGGCGACGCCCGCCTCGTCCAGCGGCAGGCGTACGCCGGCATGGTCTGGTCCAAACAGTTCTTCCGCTACGACCTGCCCGCCTGGCTCGACGGCGACCCGGCCCAGCCCCCGCCCCCGGCGTGGCGGCGGCACGGCCGCAATTCCGACTGGCGGCACCTCGACGCCGCCGACGTCATCTCCATGCCGGACAAGTGGGAGTACCCGTGGTTCGCCGCCTGGGACCTCGCCTTCCACTGCATCCCGCTCGCGCACCTCGACCCGGAGTTCGCCAAGGGCCAGCTGGTGCTGCTGACCCGCGAGTGGTACATGCACCCGAACGGCCAGCTGCCGGCCTACGAGTGGAACTTCGGCGACGTCAACCCGCCGGTGCATGCCTGGGCCGCCTGGCGGGTCTACCAGATCGACCGCAAGGCCCGCGGCGGTCGTGGTGACCTGGCGTTCCTGGAGCGCGTCTTCCACAAGCTGCTGTTGAACTTCACCTGGTGGGTCAACCGCAAGGACGCCCAGGGGCGGAACATCTTCCAGGGCGGGTTCCTCGGCCTGGACAACATCGGCGTCTTCGACCGGTCCGCCCCGCTGCCGACCGGCGGGTTCATCAACCAGGCCGACGGCACCGCCTGGATGGCCATGTCTTGCCTGAACCTGATGCGGATCGCCCTGGAGCTGGCCCTGCACAACCCCGTCTACCAGGACATCGCCACCAAGTTCTTCGAGCACTTCCTCGGCATCGCCGAAGCCATGACCAACATCGGCGGCAACGGCCACGGCATCGGCCTGTGGGACGAGGCCGACGAGTTCTACTACGACGAGCTGAACCTGCCCGACGGGCGGATGGTCAAGCTCAAGGTCCGGTCGATGGTCGGGCTGATCCCGCTCTTTGCCGTCGAGACGATCGAGCCGGAGATGCTGGCGAAGCTGCCGGAGTTCCGCGAGCGGCTGGAGTGGCTGCTCGACCACCGCCCGAACCTGGCGAATTTGGTCAGCCGGTGGCGGGAGCCGGGCCGCGGCGACCGGCGGCTGTTGTCGCTGCTCCGCGGCCACCGGATGAAGTGCCTCTTGCGGCGGATGCTGGACGAGACGGAGTTCCTGTCCGACTATGGGGTGCGGGCCCTGTCCCGGCACCACCTGCACGAGCCGTACGTGTTCACCGCCGGCGGGCGGATGCAGGCGGTGTGGTACCTGCCGGGCGAGTCCGACTCCGGCCTGTTCGGCGGCAACTCGAACTGGCGGGGACCGATCTGGCTGCCGATGAACTACCTCGTCATCGAGTCGCTGCAGAAGTTCCACCACTACTACGGCGACGACTTCAAGGTCGAGTGCCCGGCCGGGTCGGGCCGCATGGTGACGATCGAGGAGGTGGCGGAGGAGCTGACCCGTCGGCTGACGCGGCTGTTCCTGCGGGACGAGCGCGGCCGGCGGCCGATCTTCGGCGACAGCGCAAAGTTGCAGTCCGACCCGCACTTCCGCGACTGCCTGACGTTCCCCGAGTACTTCCACGGCGACACGGGCCGCGGCTGCGGGGCGATGCACCAGACGGGGTGGACGGGACTGGTGGCGAAACTATTACGGCCGCGGCGGCGGGAGCGGGAGTGCTCGGCGGCGGTGTTCCGCCCCGGGCGGGCGATGGACGGCCCGGACGCGGCGGGCGCGGCGCTGGCGCCGGCAGCCCGGTGATTGCCGCTGGCGCGGCTGGCCTGTTGCGGTATCCTGTGCGCAGGGCATCCACACCGAACGGCAGGGCCGGCCGATGGCGCAAACGATCGACGTGAGCGGGCTTCCCGAGGGAGTCGTGCACGACATCCAACGGCTCGTCGCCAGCATCCGGCAGAACCTCGACCGCGGCCGCAACGGCCCCGTCCCCGGCGACGTGCAGGCCGCGGCCGAATGGGTCGCCCGGTTCCGCGCCTGGGCGGAAAACCACCCGAAGCGAGACATTGACTTCGACGACAGCCGGGAGAGCATCTACGCCGGCCGCGGGGAGTGACTGTGCTCCTCGACACCAACATCCTGACGCGGTGTGCGGAGCCGGGGCACGCGATGTACCAAGTCGCCACTGGTGCCGTCGCCGTGTTGCGGACGAACGGCCACCGGCTCTGTCTGGTGCCGCAGAACTTCTACGAGTTCTGGGCTGTCGCCACCCGACCGCTGACCGCCAACGGCCTCGGAAAGTCTGCCGCGGAGGCGGCCGCCGACCTGGCCGCCCTCAGGTCCTTGTTCACGGTCCTCGACGACACCCCGGCCGTCTTCCCCGAATGGGAGCGGCTCGTGACGTCGTTATCGGTCGTCGGCAAGAACGCCTACGACGCGCGGCTGGTGGCGGCCATGATCGTCCACGGCGAGTCGAAAATCCTGACATTCAACGACCACGACTTCCGCCGGTTTCCGGGGATCACGGCGTTGACCCCAGCCGCCGTCCTCGCCGCTCCGCCGGCGCCGTAGGTGGCCCCCGGTACTTCCCGTTCATCGTCCAGCTGACTTCGCTCCCCTGACTTGAGCCGCCCCGACATGACCATTCGACGTGACAGCGGACCGTCACTCGCGGCGTAAAGCATGATCTATTAATGCTCCGCGTCAATTGGGGCCAGTGCGATTGGTCGCCCGCGCCGCTCCACATTTGCACACTATTGACCTTCTCCGCATTTCTTTTCACTCGCGGCGCGGTTCGCGCCAAGCGTGAGCTACAGTTGCGATAGCGTCCGGACTCCGTATCCCTTCCCCTCCTTTCCCGACCCGCGCGGACGTGGCCCGCGTCCGGGTGCCAGGAGGCGTGATCATGGCCGCCGTTTACGCGCCCGACAAGCTGCTGACCGCCATCCGCAAGAGTGGGCTGCTCGCCGAAGACCAGATCGACGCCCAACTCGCCGACCTGCCCTCGGGCACCGACTCGGCCGCCATCCTCCGCAAGTTCATCAAGGCCGGCCTGCTCACCAAGTTTCAGGCCAACTGCCTCGCCCAGGGCAAGTACCGCAACCTGATCATCGCCAGCAAGTACAAGGTCCTCGATTACCTCGGCGACGGCGGCATGGGCCAGGTCTTCCTCGCCGAACACCTGCTCATGAAGCGGCAGGTGGCCCTGAAGGTGCCGCCGGCCAAGAAGCTGGCCGACCCCGGCATGCTGGCCCGGTTCATCCGCGAGGCCCGGGCCCTGGCCGCCCTGGACCACCCGAACATCGTCCGGGCGTTCGACCTGGAGCAGTTCGGCCGGCTGTACATGCTGGCCATGGAGTACGTGGACGGGCCCAGCCTCCGCGACTTGGTCGCCGAGCACGGCCCCCGCCAGCCCGGGCAGGCGGCCCACTACATCGCCCAGGCGGCCCAAGGGTTGCAGCACGCCCACGAGGCCGGCTGGGTCCACCGCGACATCAAGCCGGCCAACCTGCTGGTCGACCCGACCGGCGTCGTCAAGGTGCTCGACCTCGGCCTGGCCTTCCTGCTCGGCGAGGACGCCGATTCGCCGACCCGCAAGTTCGACGAGAACGCCGTCCTGGGCACGGCCGACTACCTCGCCCCCGAGCAGGCGATCGACAGCCACCAGGTGGACATCCGGGCGGACATCTACAGCCTCGGGGCGACCCTCTACTTCCTGCTCACCGGCCGGGCGCTGTTCGACTGCTCGACCGTCGCCCAGAAGCTGCTGGCCCACCAGGTGAAGGACCCGCCGTCGGTCGGGCTGATGCGGCCGGACGTGCCGGTCGGCCTGCGGAAGGTGCTGGCGAAGATGCTGGCGAAGGACCCGGCCGACCGCTACCAGACGCCGGCCGAGACGGCCAAGGCGCTGATGCCGTTCGCGTCCGACGCCGACCTGACCCCGCCGCCGCGGGCCGGCAAGCCGGTCGGCCCCATCCGCCGCATCGGCGAGCCGTCCCTGGCCTCGACGCTGCACACCCGGGCCACGACCGCCGCCACCCGCCGGGGCGTGCCGGCCCTCGGCCCCATGTTCCGCCGGCTGCTGACCCACCCCGACTGGCGGGTCAAGGCCGGCGCCGGGGCGGCCGCCGGCGTCGTGCTGGTCCTGACCGGCATGCTGTCGGCATACGTCTTCCGCGGCCACAAGGTGTCGGCCGCCGGCACGCCGCCCGTGCCGCCCCTGGCGGCCGTGGCCCCGGCGCACCACGCCGGCGAGCGGCTCGTCTTCCAGGCCCACTCCGGCCCGGCCGAGTGCGTCCGCATCCTCCCGGACGGCCGGTTCCTCACCGGCGGCGACGACCGGGTGATGCGGCTGTGGGACGCCAGCGGCCGGCAGGTGCTCAAGCAGTTCCACGGCCACACGGAAACGCTGCGGGGCGTCCACCTGGTGCCGACCGACAGCCGGCTGGCCCTCTCCACCGCCCGGGACGGCACCATCCGCCTGTGGAACCTGGAGGCCGGGACCGAGGTGCGGCAGTTCCTCGGCCACGTCGGCCAGGTGTGGTGGGCGGACGTGTCGCCGGACGGCCGGCTGTTGCTGTCCTGCGGTCAGGACAAGACGATCCGCCTGTGGGACCTGCGGACCGGGGCGGAGATCCGGAGGCTGGTCGGCCACACGGAGATCGTCACCTGCGTCGCCTTCCTGCCCGACGGCCGCCGGGCCGTGTCGTGCAGCACCGACCGGTCGGCCCGGCTGTGGGACACGCAGACCGGGGCGGTGCTCAGTTCCATCACCCTGCCGGCCCAGGCCTACCGGCTGACCCTGGCGGCGGACGGCCGGCGGGTGGTGCTCGCCAGCCGCTCCTCGGTCCAGGTCTGGGACGTCGAAACCGCCCAGGTGATCTTCTACGAGACGGTGATCGACGCCAAGAGCTACATGGAGGAGGGCCGGTTCTCGCCGGACGGGCACTGGCTGCTGGCCGGCGGCAGCGACGGCGGGGTGCGGATCTGGGACGTCACCACCGGCCGCGACCTGCCGATCATGAAGGTCTTCAAGGGCAAGATCCTCGAGGTGGTGTGGGCGGCCGACGGGCGGTCGTTCGCCGTCTCGTGCTCGGACGGGACGATCCGCGTCTGGAGTTGGCCCCGCGGCAGCTGAAACCGGTCTGACACTTCCTCACCCCCGGTCATCGGCGTACAACGCCTTCGAGCCGGCCGCGGCGGCCCCGCCGCGGCCGGCGGCGCGAAGGCACGGCCATGACCCGACGGGTTCACATCGTCGTCCGCGGCGTCGTCCAGGGCGTGGGGTTCCGCATGTACACCCGCCGGGAGGCGGCCCGGCTCGGGCTGCGCGGGTCCGTGCGGAACCTGCCGACGGGCGAGGTGGAGATCGTCGCCGAGGGCGACCCGGCCGCCGTCGAGCGGCTGATCGCGTGGGCCGGCCACGGCCCGCCGGCGGCCATGGTGGAAGGCGTGGACGTGCGGGCCGAGGAGCCGACCGGCGAGTTCGGCGGGTTCGACATTCGCCATTGACCGCTAACCCCTGGCCCCCTTCCCGAAGTGGGAAGGGGGCCGGGGGGTTAGGTTCCTCCCCCCGCCGGCGCTCGGCCTCGGACCGGCCTCACCCCCGCCACACGGACCCGGAAAGCGGTCCGGAAACGCACCGGGGCGGCGCGAGGGCCTCGCGCCGCCCCGGGTGTCCGTCGCTCACACGTCAAGCCGTCACCGGCCGGCGGTCCGCCGCCGCCGCCACCGCCACAGGCCCGCCGCGGCCGCCGCCCCGACCAGGGCCAGCGTGCCCGGCTCCGGCACCGGCGTCATGTTGAAGAACAGCTGGTTCGTCGCCCCCGGCACGGCGTCCAGCGAGAACTGGAACGACCCGGGGACGTACCCGGTGAAGTTCGTCGTGTCGAACTGCGCCTGCGACGGGATGACGCTCCCGGCCGGCGACATGCCGGTGGTCGAGGTCGCCACCAGGAAGCTGTAGGTGTTGCCCGGGGTGAACTGGGTGGCGTCCCCGTTGATCCCGAACGTCAGCGTCATGTCCAGGGCCAGGTTGCCGTTGACCACCAGTTCGTTGTTGGTGGTGCCGGCGGTGAGCGTGCTGCCGCCGGTGTCCGCGGCGGCGGGCGTCGCCGGGCCGGCGGCGTTGTTGAAGTAGAAGGCCCACTTCGAATTCGGGGCCATCGTGACCGCGGCCGTCGTGGTCCCCGGCGTGGTCGCCGACCCGACGGTCAGGATGCCCGGGCTGGACGTGCTCACCGGGATGCCCGGGTCGAGGGTGCCGCCGGCGTTGACCGTGACCGTGTTGCGGGACTGCAGGGCCTGCGCCGGGACGATGGCCCCGGTGCCGGACAGGGTCCCGCCGCCGTTGACGACGACGGTGCTGCCGCCGGTGCCGGACGCATTGCCGGACCCGCCGTTGACCCGCAGCTCGCCGCCGTTGACGACCGTCTTGCTCAGGTAGAACCCGTTCGCCGTCGCCAGCCCGGTCGTGCTGCTGGGCGCGCCGCCGTAGTAGTTGGTGTTGGTAGCGCTGGGGGCGCTGGTGAGCACGAGCGTCCCCCCGCCGGCCTTAACCAGGCCGATGCCGGCGACGGAGGCCGCGGAGCTGTTGATCGCCCCCGTCAGGGTCAGGGTCCGGCCGCTCCCGACGGTGATCGTCCGGTTGGCGTTCTCCAGGGTGACCGCCCCGGCGATCGTGTAGTCGTTGCCGCCGCCGAACGTCAGGTCGCCGGCCAGGTCCACCCCGACGGTGCTCGCCAGGGTCAGGCCGGACTGCCCGGCGGCCAGGGTGCCCCCCAGGATGCGGAACGTCGTGCTCGCCGGGACGGCGGCGGCGTTGTTGATCGTCAGCGTGCCGCTGGACAGGATCGTCGTGCCGGTGTAGGCGTTGGCGGCGGACAGGGCCAGGTTGCCGTTACCGGTCTTGATCAGACCGCCGGTGTTGGCGGCCGGGATGGCCGTGGCGATGTTCAGGTCGCCCGGGCCGCCGACGGCGATGGCGTTGGCGGCCGTGCCGCCCGCGACCGCCGCCCCGAGCGTGTTGCCCGTCCCGGTGACCAGGATGTTGCCCGACGCGACGGTGAGCGTGCCGGCGCCGGAGACGGTCACGCCGCCGGCGGACCCGTCGACCCACAGGGCGTTGACGGTGGTGGCGTTGGCGATGCCGGTGTTCGACGCGGTCACGTGGACGTTGTCGTTGGTGACCGTGCCGTTGTTCAAGCCGGTGGCATACTCGGTCACCGGATTGAGCAGCCGGACGCCGTTGTTCAGGTCGTAGGTGACCAGCTGGGTGCCGTTGCCGGTGGCGGACGTGTCGCCGAAGGCGCCGGCGATGACGCTGATGGCGGTGTTGTTGGCCGGGCCGCCGCCGCCGGTCAGGGCGCCGGCGGACCCGGTCGGGCTGAAGATCATGATGCTGGCCACGCCCGCCGTCCCCGGCGCGGCCGTGCCCAGGTTGGTCCCGCGGAACAGGATCGAGCTGCCGGCCGAGCGGGTGAAGACGGCCCCGCCGCCCAGCCGCAGGATCGCGGCCTGGCCGGCGCCCGGCGCGACCGTGACCTTCGACGCCCCGCCGAGCGTCAGGCTGCCGATGACCTCCTCGGTCGTCACCGCCGAGTTGCCGAGCAGCTGGATGTCGCTGTTCGTGGCCGTGAGGGTGCCGGTGTCGGGCAGCCGGTCGCTATAGTGCGTGCCGGTGTCGTCCAGGACCAGCGCCGTCCCGGCCGGGCCGGCGATCGTCGGCAGGGCGGCGGCCGCGCCGCCGTTGAACAGGCGGAGGGTGCCGGCGTTGAGCGCCATGCCGGTCGTGACCGGGTTGGCGGCGGTCAGGGTCAGG
>DASXAN010000819.1:0-3564 GCA_036406755.1 Gemmataceae bacterium | reverse complement strand
CGGATGATGGTCACGAGAAGCTCCTCGACGGTGGATGGACGCTGCGGTTCACTGCGTAAGATGATTGGCGTCGATTTCTCGTCAGTCATCAGCTGAGCTTCGCCGGTCGGGAGCACACGGCCACCACGGAAGTATCGGAAGCCGTGCTCCTCAAGGATCTTCGTGACCCGATCTCTTTGTTGCTGGTACTTCACCAGCGGATTTGGCGTGATGCCCAGCAACTCGCCCGCCGTGTCCGTTGACGGTGCGGGGGGAAGGTCCATGAACTCCTCAATCAAGGTGCCAAGCAACGCAAGGCTGTCTACGTTCGGGTCGTTACTCGCACGCTGTAGCCATATTTTCCATTTTGTGGCGTGAGACAGGTTTGGTGGCGGCCCGGGGGCACCGGCAGCCAGAAACAGGTTATCCAATTCATTATGTGATCCGCGCAGCACCTCGGAGACTACAGCGCAAACCGCCATTGGCAGTCGGACGCCGGCCATAACTTGTCAGCCCGCTTGCGAAAGAATGGACACTCCAAAAGTCAGGCCGGCCAAAACGCCTTGCCGACACCGTCCGAAATCGCCGTGGCAGACTACAGCCTAACTTTTGGCCGCCGTCTGCTCAATCCCATAGCCGTCGAGGAAAGAGTCACACCGACCGGCTCACGGCCCCTCGCCCGCTGACCGGTTCGGCGGCGGGCCACCCCAGATCAACACATCGGGGTCAAGGTCCACGTCCCCCGGCCAGGCGACCGTGCCGTGGACGACGCCGGCCTGGGCGAACAGCCACGGATCGGTGCGGACCCGGTCGAACGCCGGCCCGACGAACAACGGCAGCACATCCCGTTCGACGACCCGGCCGTCGGTCAGGCTCAGCCGGAGTCGGTAGCCGTCCAACGGCTCGACGTGGCGAATGCGGACCAGCGGCATGTCAGGCCCTCCGGTCACGGCAGCGGGGGAATCGGCCGGCCACTCTCAGATGATACCAAGCCCGGACGGCCCGGATGATTCCGGAACCGGCCTTGCTCCGTAACGTCCTGCGATATCTTGAGAAACGCCAATCGCCCCGGATGATTCCGGCACTTTGGGATGGTTCTGAAGAGGGGTGGGGCACCCCCGGCCGGAATCAATCGCGGCGGCCGCGGCCAACGGATTCGCCCGACCCGCCGTGTCACGGCCCGGGTTTCGGCCGTTCCGGCACCATCACCTCCAGGCCCGGCCGGCGGGCCTTCAGCGCGTCGATCCCGGCCGGCGTCACGCTCGTGTCTTGCAGGACCAGATACTGCAAGTCCGGCAGGTCCGCGACCAGGTCCAGCGTCGCATCGGAAAACCGCGGGCCGTACAGGTGCAGGCCCTTCAGCTTCGTCAGGTCGCGGAGCAGGGCGAACCCGCTGTCCGGGAAGTGCGGGTTGTCGATGTGCACGTCGGTGACGTAGTACAGTTCGCCGTTGCGGACCAGGTGGCAGTCCCAGTGCACCCGGGCCCCGAGGGCCGTCAGCCGCCGGGCCGCGTCCTGCCGGGCCACCAGCCGGCCGAGCTGCCCCGACGTCCAGACCGCGGCCGCCAGCACGACGACCATCCCGACGACCGCCAGGAGCACCCAGCCGGGAACGCGCGGCGGACTCGGACGATTCGTCTCCATGTGACTGCCCGAGGAAGAAAAGGGACATTCATCTTACCCCCGCCCCGGGCGGCAGAGGAACGATGAATGCCCCTTTTTTGGCAGGCGTCGCCGGGCGGTCAGACCACCGCCACCTTCACGCAGTGGATCGGCGGCAGCGAGTCGAACACGCACTCCCACTCCTCGCCGCCGTCCCGGCCCAGCCACAACTGCCCCGTCGTCGTCCCGAAGTACAACGCCGGCGACTTCAACTCGTCGATGTCCATCGCGTCCCGCAGGATCGTGAAGTAGCTGTCCTTCTTCGGCAGCCCCTTGGCCAGCCGGCCCCACTTGTCGCCGCCGTTCTCGCTCCGCCACACCGCCGGCGACCCGCCCGGGCAGGCCCGTGTCATCGGCTCCAGCGGCATCACGTACACCGTGTCCGGGTCGTGCGGGTGCACCACGATCGGGAAGCCGAAGTCCGACGGCAAGCCGTCGGCGATCGACCGCCACGTGTGGCCGTGGTCGTCGCTCCGCAGCACGCCGATGCCCGGCCGCCGGCCGCCCGGCCCGTCCCACTCGCCCCAGCCGCCGTGGTTCTGCATGTACATCCGGCCGGGCGCGTCCTTGGGGCTGGCGATCTTGTGCACGCACTGGCCGAACTCGGGGTACGGGTCCGGCGTGAACCCGGCGCCGACGCCGTTGTTGGCCGCCTTGAACGTGTTGCCGCCGTCCTCGCTCAGGTAGTGGCCGCCGGTCGAGATGCCCAGGTGCACGCGGGGGCCGTCGCGGACGATCGTGTGCATGCACAGCCCGCCGTTGCCGGGCTGCCACTTGCGGGCGTGGTCGTGGTTGCTGATGCCCGGGACCATCTCCCACGAGTCGCCGCCGTCGGTGCTGCGGAAGAGCGCGGCCGGCTCGACGCCGCACCACAGGTCCTTCTTGTTGTCGCCCGGCTCCAGCGACCAGATGTTCGCCAGCGCCCGGCCGTCGTCCTTCGGGAACGCCGGGGCGGCCTTGGTCTCCGTGAACTTCTTCCCCAGGTCGGTGGACCGCAGCACCTTCATGCCGAAGAAGGCGTTGCAGCTCGACGCGTACAGGCGTGGCGTGCCGCGGGTGTCGACCAGGGCGGAGTAGACGGCCACGCCCGTCTCGAACGGCCCGCGCAGCTCGAACTTCTTCCTGGTTTTCGCCGCCTCGGCGACGAACAGGCCCTTCTTGGTCCCGACGCAGACGATGACGCGGTCCGGCACGGCTAACCTCCCGAGACGGCGGGCATGACGGTGAGGACGTCCCCGGCGGCGAGCGGCGTGTCCAGCCCGTCCCGGTCGCGGACGTGGTTCGCGTTGACGAACAGGTTGACGTGCCGCCGCACCGCGCCCGTCTCGTCGCAGATGCAGCGGTACAGGGCCGGGTGGCGGCGCTCGACCTGTTCCAGCGCCGCCCGCACGCTCGGGGCCGCCACGGGCAGCTCCGCGGCGCCGCCGCAATACGTGCGGAGGGCGGACGGCAGGTGGATGGTGGCGGTCATGGGTCGCGCCAGCATGGCCGCCGGGCGGCGGCCCGTCAAGACGAACTGGGGGCCGGGAGCACGCGCCACACGAAGTGCGGGTGTCGATGGTATCGAAGATAAGGGAACTTTCACCGTTCCATTGCGGCCGGATGACCGGCCGGGCATTGCCCCAGGTTCGGCCGGGCAGGTAGAATCGCGGCGGACGAGCCGTCCAGGGGGCCGCAGTATGTCCGCCAAGCAACGCGTCCTGCAAGCCGTTCGCGCCCTGCCGGACGACTACACGCTGGCCCAGATCGCCGAGGAGATCGCCATCCTGGCGGCCATCGAGCGCGGTGAAGAAGACATCGCCGCCGGCCGGACGATGCGGCACGAGGACGTCGTCAAGCGGACCCGGCCGTGGAAGACTACGAAGTGATTTAGCGCGCTTTTCAGTTCGCCGGAGCGGGCGGGGGGGGGGGGGGGGGGGGGGG
>DASXAN010000818.1:0-9257 GCA_036406755.1 Gemmataceae bacterium | reverse complement strand
GAAGACCGGCCGGAGCTGAGTCATTAAGTCGTCAGAGATTCGTCCCGACTGCGGTCCCGCGCCAGATTTGGCACGGCGAATGCGTTCACATGCCAATGTGAACCCATGTCTTCTCAGGGTCAAGCGGCCCGGCCCCTCCCGGGATTACGCGTCACGGCAACGGAGGTGAGTCATGGTCAGGGTGCTTGGCGTGTTGCTCCTCCTGGCGGCCGGCGTAGCCGCCCTCGGCTACTACATGGACTGGTTCCACGTCTCGACCGGCGGGACCAAGGGTGCGGTGCCGATGACCGTCGGCGTGACCATCGACCAGGACAAGATCAAGGCCGACGCCGAGGCGGCCAAGGAAAAGGCCAGGTCGCTCGGGTCCAAGGCCCAGCAGGCCGTCACGCCGGAGTCGCCGAAGCGGTGAACGGCGACGGCCATCAGCCTTGATGGCCGCCGCCGTTCGGAGTGTGATCCGTCGCGGGCCGCCGGTCAACTCCCGGAGAACAGCACCTCGCCGAAGTTGTTCTGCCGGCCGTCCACGCCGGCCGCCAGGAAGATGTCGAAGAACCGGTCGTTGTCCACCTGGCCGCCCTGCGTGCCGATCGTGTCCGCCCCGTCCTGGTACTGCGACGGCTGGTCCTCCAGCAGGCTGTAGATGCCCTGCCGTAGGTTGTCGAAGTGGTAGAACCCGTTGACGTCCGTGCGGGCGACGAGGACCACGTTCCGGCCCAGGTCGTCCACGCCGGTCAGCGTCACCGTCACCCCGGCGATGCCCGCCTCGCCGGCGTCGAACACGCCGTTCTGGTTGGCGTCGAAGTACACGAACCCCGACAGCGACGACAGCGCCGTCTGCGGCGGCGGCTGCGACGACCCGCCGGCACCGCCGACGACGCGGACCGACCACTCCTCGAACCCGGAGTTCGCCGCCTGGTTCTCGCCGAACGCCGAGTACAGGTAGACGTACCGGCCCGGGTCTGACCCGAGCAAGCTCGCCGGGATCAGCACCGTCATGTCGCCGGACCCGCTGCCGGAGTTCAGCCGATAGTTCAGCTTCACCCAGTTGTCCCCGCCGGCGTCCAGGTCGTACACCGCGTCCAGGCCGGCCAGCTGCCTGGTGGTGGCGTCGTAGCCGGTCGCGTCCGGGGTGTCCCCGACGTACACCCGCAACTGGTCCAGCGAGATCAGCGGGGCCGACGCCTTCTGGTTGACGTCCAGCAGGAACTCGCGGTAGAGCACCCCGCCGACGCTCACCAGCGGCACGTCCCCGACCTGCAACGACCGGGTGAACACCGGGCTCTTGTTCTCGTCGAACTGGAGCGGCCGTCCGTCCGTGTTGTACCCCTGCTCGGTCGCCGCGTTGGTCTGGAGGCGGACGAACGAGTGGATCACGCCGGACCCGGTCGGCTGGGCGTCGGACTGCTGGAAGATCGCGCCGTTGATCGTCCCCGAGGACCCGTGGGCGGTCAGGTCGAGCACGGTGCCCGACGGAACCAGGCGGTCCTCCAGCTCGCGGAGCGACAGGCGAACGGTGTGGGTCGGCCGACGGCGAACGTAAGGCGACATCGTGAGTCTCCGTAACGGAACAAGGGAACGATCGCCCCGCCGGGCGCGGCGTGGGCGGACGGAGGACGGGTTCAGCCGGGGGGCGGCGGACGGAAGGGGGGTGCGAGTACGGACCCGTGGGGTCCGGGGAGTCGTTTGAAACGTAAGCCACGGCGCGGCCGCTGTCAAATGGCGGCCGCTTGTGGCCGCCCCGTCCGTGAGCCACAATTCCCGGGGCAGACACAGGTTCCGTCCCGCCGCCGGAGAGCCGCCGTGGACCTGACCCGACCCGACCCCGACCGCCCGCCGCCGGCCGAGCGCGGCGGGCGGATCACGACGCTGGGCGTGCCGACGCGGGGGCGCATGGAGAGCCTGCACCGCTGCCTGGTCAGCTACCTGGACTGCTGCCGCCGCCACGACCGGCCGCTGGCGGTCGTCGTCGTGGACGACTCGCCCGACGCCGACACGCAGCGGACCTGCCGGGAGGTGGTGCGGACGCTGCCGGTCGTCCCCGGCGTCGAGCGGTGGTACGCCGGAGTGGAGGAGCGGCAGCGGTTCGCCGCGGCGCTGGCGCGGCAGTCCGGGGTGGCGGCGGAAGTCGTCGAGTTCGCGCTGCTCAACCCCGAGGGTTGCCCGCTCACGACCGGGGCCGCCCGCAACGCGCTGATGCTGCACGCGAGCGGCGAACTGATGCTCCAGGCCGACGACGACACCCTCTGACGCGCCGCCCCGGCCCCCGGCGCGGCGGCCGGCGTCGCCGCCGCCGGCGGCCACGACCCGACCGAGTTCTGGTTCTTCGCCGAGGACGAGCCGTCGCCGGCCGGCGAGCCGGATGCCGTGGACCTGTTCGCCGCCCACGAGAGCCTGCTGGGCCGGCGGGTCGCCGACGGGACGGCCGTGGCGGTCACGACGGCCGGGGTGCTCGGCGATTCGGGGATGGGGTCGCCGGTGTACCTGCTCACGCTGCGGGGAGAGTCGTGGGCCCGGCTGGTCCGGTCGGAGGCGGCCTACCGCCGGGCGGTGGCCGGCCGCGGGGTGGTGAGGGCCGTGACGCGGCCGACGGTCGGCGAGCTGGCCTCGTGCATGGCCCTGAACCTGGGGCTGGACAACCGCGGTGTGCTGCCGCCGTTCCTGCCGGTGCAACGGAACCAGGACGGGGTGTTCGCCGGCCTGCTGCGGGCGGCCGACCCCGCGGCCTGGCGCGGCTGGCTGCCGTGGGCCGTCGTGCACGACTCCCCCGGCCCCCGACCGGCCGCCGCGGACCCGTGGGCGGACGCCGCCGCCATCCGCACCGGCCAGGCCGTGCAGATCCTCGTCCGCCTGGCGGCGGGCCACGTCGCCGGCGGGGACGTGGCCGCGCGACTGCGGGGTCTGGGTGCCGCCTTGCAGGAGTTCGCAGCGTTGCCGCCGGCCGAGTTCGAGCGGGTGCTACACGACCAGTGGCGGCAGCAGCTGGCCGGCCTGGGGGCGCAGCTGGCCGACGCGCTCCGCCGCCACGACGGCCGGCCCGACTTCTGGGCCGACGACGTGCGGCACCTGCTGACCGCCTGGCGCGACGGACTTGCCGACCCGGGGGCGGCCGTCCCGGCGGACCTGGCCGGGTCGTTCGGCCGGGAGCCGGCTCGGGCGCTGACCCGGCGGCTGGTCGGCCGGTTCGGCCAGCTGGTGAGCGAGTGGCCGGACCTGGTGGCCGCCGCCCGCGACCTGCGGGCGCGGGGAGTCCGGCCGGCGGTGCCCATCTAGCCGAGGCGGCCGCGGAAAAGGCCAAGGCCCTCGGCTCCAAGGTCTCGGGGCCGGCCGCCGCGACGACCCCTATCGTTGCAGCAGGAGCAGGACGCCGGCCGCAATGGCGAGCACGGCCAGCACGTCGCCGCTGTGGGTGAAGTGGAGGCTCAGGAACGGCGCCGTCAACAGGCCGTAGACGATCAGCCAGACGGCCAGCAGCAGCATCCCCAGATTCTTGGGTATTCTCATGACGTCCCCCTGTGGCGGGCGGCGGTTTCAACGTGCACGGATTTCGGGCGGCGGCACCACGGCCGAGAGTCGGGCGGCTGGATTGTAACCCCGGCCGGCCGACCGTGCCAGCGGCGGTCCGCCCCGACTCGCGGCCGGGCGGATTAAAAATCGATGAGCCCCCGCCGCGTGCTTGCACCCCCGGCCGCGGGCCGCGATAATCACACCGTCCCCGGGCCCCCGCCCTCATCCCTTCACCACCGCCGAGGTTCCCGTATGCGTCCGCACCGTCCCTGGTTCGCCGCCGCCGTCCTCGTGGCGGCCGCCGCCGTCGCCGTCCGCGGCCAGCAGCCCGTCGCCGCCCCGGCCGCCGACCCCGCCGTCGCCATCGACCAGAAGCTGATCGCCCAGGCCAAGGACGGCTCGGAGGTCATGACCAACCTGACCTACCTGAGCGACGTGATCGGCCCCCGCCTGACCGGGTCGGAGAACCTGAAGCGGGCCAACGAATGGGCGGCCGAGAAGATGAAGTCCTACGGCCTGTCCAACGTCCACCTGGAGCCGTGGACCATCCCGGCCGGCTGGCAACGGGGCACCGCCACCGCCCGGCTGGTCGAGCCGGACAACGGCCGCACCCTGACCGTCGCCGCGATGGGCTGGACGCCCGGCACCCACGGGCCGGTCGAGGGCGACGTCGTCATCTTCCGCGCCCGGACCAAGGACGACCTGGTCAAGTACAAGGGCCACCTGAAGAACGCGGTCATCCTCCAGGGGCCGCCGGCCGAGGTCGCCCCGATCACCGACCCGGGCCGGCCGTACGGCATGGGCCCGGACCGCCGCCGGGCCGGGGCCGACGCCGCGGCCCCCGGCGGCACGCCCGCCCCCGGCGGCACGCCCGCCCCGGGCGGCACGCCGCCGGCGGCCGGCGGCGATCGGCCGGCGCCGGGCCGGGACGGACCGCGGTCGTTCAACCGGTTCGGCGGGCAGACGTTCGAGGAGATGCGCCAGTTCCGCCGGGAGGTGAGCGAATTCCTGCGGGCGGAGGGGGCGGCGGTCATGCTCATGGACGCCGGCAAGCCGCACGGCCTGCTGAACATGACCGGCAGCTGGCAGCGGTCGATGCGCGGCGACACCGACCGGGCCAGCGCCCAGGAGCCGATGCCGGCCCTGTTCGTCACCCACGACCACTACGCCCTGCTCTGGCGGCTGGCGAGCCGGCCGGCCCCGGCCCGCACCCGGGTCGCCGTCGAGATCACCAACACGTTCGTCCCCGGCCCGCTCACCGTCTACAACACCGTCGGCGAACTGCCCGGCAGCGAGAAGCCGAACGAGTTCGTCGTCGTCGGCGCCCACCTGGACTCGTGGGACCTCGGCCAGGGCACGACCGACAACGGCACCGGCAGCTGCGTGGTCCTGGAGGCGGCCCGCGTCCTGGCTAAGAGCGGCGTCCGGCCGAAGCGGACGATCCGGTTCTGCCTGTTCACCGGCGAGGAGCAGGGGCTGTTCGGGTCCAAGGCGTACGTGACGGCCCACAAGGACGACATGGCCCGCACGTCGCTGGCGATCGTCCACGACACCGGCACCGGCCGGGTGATCGCCCTCACCACCCAGGGGCACGACAAGCTCAAGGAGGTCTTCGAGAAGGAGATGACCTCGCTCAAGCCCTTGGGGGTGAAGGAGGTGAGCGGCCGGCGACTGAGCGGCTCGGACCACCAGTCGTTCGACGCGGTCGGGGTGCCGGGGGTGATGTTCAGCCAGGACCCGGCCGAATACCGGTTCACCCACCACTCGCAGAGCGACACGCTGGACAAGGCGAAGGAGCCGGACCTGATCCAGGGGGCGCAGGTCATGGCGGTGCTGGCGACGCGGGTGGCGAACCTGCCGGAGATGCTGCCGCACCACGAGCCGCCGCGGGAGGGGCCGGGCCGGCGGGGGGGAGCGCAGTAAGAGCGTCTGGTCCCCCTCTCCCGGCTTTGCGGGAGAGGGGTTAGGGGTGAGGGCCTTCTCCGCCTTCAAAGGCCAAGCGCCCTCACCCCCGGCCCCTCTCCCGCAAAGCCGGGAGAGGGGGGAACTGCGGAGGCCCGCCATGAACCCGCTCGACAAGATCCGCGACTTCGAGCCGGCGAAAAAGGCGTGGACGTTTCTGGACGAGTTCAAGGCGTTCGCCCTCAAGGGCAACGTCATCGACCTGGCGATCGGCGTCATCATCGGGGCGGCGTTCGGCACCATCGTCAGCTCGCTGGTCAGTGACATCATCATGCCGGTCGTCACGATGTTTCTGCCGCCGGACCAGGAATACAAGAGTTGGGTGATCGCCGGTCGGATCAGGATCGGCTCATTCCTGGCGGCCGTCGTCAACTTCCTCATCGTGGCGCTGGCGCTGTACGTCTTCATCGTCAAGTTCGTCGGCTGGCTGACGCGGCTGCGGAAGGACAAGGCCGCCGCCCCGCCGCCGACGAAGGACCAGGAGCTGCTCATGGAAATCCGCGACCTGCTCAGGCAGCAGGTCCGGCCGACGGGCGGAGCGGCGACCGGAGTCCCCGGCCCGCTTCCTTGAATGGGAAGGGCCGCGAAGAGTCGAAAGTCCGGCCGCCGGCCGCCGCTCACTGATGGACTTCTCTCCCGCTTCCCACTCGGGAAAGGGGGCCGGGGGGTTCGGTTCGAGGAGGCATACCGTGCCCGGTGCGAAGAACGTCCTGGGCCGGCCCCTGCGGGTCTGCTGCGCCGACCCGATGACCGGCTTCTACCGCAACGGCCGGTGCGACACCGGCCCGGGCGACCTCGGCCTGCACGTCGTCTGCGCCCGCGTCACGGCCGAGTTTTTGGCCTTCTCCAAGGCCCGCGGCAACGACCTGACTACCCCCTTCCCCGAGGCCGAATTCCCCGGCCTGAAGCCCGGCGACCAGTGGTGCCTGTGCGCCGCCCGGTGGAAGGAGGCGCTGGAGGCCGGCGTCGCCCCGCCGGTCGTCCTGGCCGCCACCCACATCTCGGCGCTGGAGTTCGTGTCGCTGGATGAGCTGACGGCCCACGCCCTGGACCGCCCGGCCGGGGACGACTGACCGGCCGCGACTTTCATTTCTTGTCCTATACTTGCACGTGCCCCCGTGGGCGGCTGACTTGGCGACCCGCCCCTCCCCGTCCGACGTCCCTGACCACACCAGCACCACCCCCGGTCGCCCGCCCGGGGGGCGGCGGAGGATTGCTATGGCCGTCTCGACCCGTTACTTCCAGGCCACCCTGACCGGCCAATCGACCCACACGTACCCGTGCGCCGGCTGCGGCTGCGTGTTCAAGACGATCGTCGAGCGGACGGTGTCGGACACCGGCGATTTCGAAACCGTCGCCCGCCAGAAGGCCACCCGCCGGCTGGCCGCCGAGCTGAAGGCCGCCGCCGAGGTCCGCCCGTGCCCGGGGTGCGGGCTGGTCCCGCCGGGCGTCGTGGCCCGCCGGGCGCAGTACCGGCACGCGGCCGTGTGGCTGGGGACCGGGCTGGCCGCCGCCGCCGTCGGCGGGCTGGCCGCCATCGGCCGGGTGCCGTTGGCCACGGCCGCCCTCGCCGTCCCGGCCGTGGCCCTGCTCGGCGTCCTGCTGCACGGGCTGATCGCCTTCCTCAACCCGAACCGGCACCGGGCCGCCAACCACGAGCGGGCCCAGGCCGACGTCGCCGCCGGCGCCACCGAGGTGCTGCTGCCCGGCAAGGAGGGCGAGGCCGGGCGGACCCCGCGGGCGTGGACGGCCCGGCACACGGCCGGCATCGCCCTGGCGGCGGCCGCCCCGCTGGCGCTGCTGGTGCCGGCCGCCCTCCGCGCCCACCTGGGCCGGGCGATCAACGCGGACCTGCGGCCGGAGGTGGTGGCCCCGGGAACGACGTTCACCGCCCCCCTACCGCCGCCGGCGTTCCGGTCGGTCAACGGGTGGTGGAGCGCCACCGCCACGGTCGACGTGCTCAACGCGGCCGAGGCCCACGCCCCGAAGACCCTGGCGGCGTTCACCCGCCCGGCCTGGGGTGGTGGGTTCCACCTGTCCGACACATCCATGTCCGTCCCGAGTGACCTGCACGTCGCCGCCACCATCCCGGACGACCCGGCCCTGGAGGGCCAGACGCTCCGCCTGCGGGCGACACTGAACGTCGTCTACCCGACGCACATGGGGAACGGCGCGGTGGACAAGTCGGTGACGACGGTGACGCACGAGTTCCCGGTCACCCTGGCCGGCCGGTCCGACTACCAGGCGTACACGACCGCTCTGACCGGCGGGCTGATCGCCTGCCTGGTCGGCACGACCCTGGGCGGCGCGCTGTTGGCGTCGGGGATCGGGGCGCTGAAGCGGCAGATCGCGCCGCCGGAGCTGGTCCGGCTCGGCGACAACGGCGGGGCCGCCTGACGGACCGGCGTCAGACAACCGGGTCGCGGCGGCCCAACTGCAGGTTCAGGTACAGCGTCTCCGCCCGGACCAGGGCCGACGTGATGTCCGGGCAGACGTTCTCCGCCCCGACGTGCCGCTCGAACTCCGCCTGTTGCATCAGCCGCGCCGGCTGCGGCCGGGCCCCGCACAGGATCAGTGTCCGCCCGGCGGCGTGCAGCTTGTCCGCCGCGTCCTCCAGCGCCAGCAGGCCGCTGGTGTCGATCGCCGTCATGTTCCGCAGCCGCAGGACCACCACCGGCGTCAGCTCCTCCGCCCGGTCGATCTCGTCCAGCAGCTTGTCCGTCGCCCCGAACAGGAACGGCCCGTTGATGTGGATGACGGTCACGTACGCCGGGATGTAGCGGTCGGTGAGGATGTGCGGCCGGCTGTCCTCCAGTGAGTCCTTCGACGCCCGGCCGACGGTCGTCGTGTGCGTCACCTTGCGGATGTAGAGCAAGGCGGCCAACGCCTTGACGCGGCCGAGGAATTCGCCCGGGCCCTTCTCGACTCGCAGGCCGAAGAAGTCCTTGACCTGGGTGCTGGCGATCAGCACGGCGATGCCGTTGGTGAACCCGATGACGACCGGGCGGGGCAGGAACTTGACGACCGTGCCCAGGCCGGTGACGCCGAGGAGGACGAGCATCACCCCGGCCATGAGGGTGCAGACGAACAGGCCGTCGATGCCGTGGCGGGCGACGATGCCGAAGACGACGACGACGAACGCCCCGGTCGGGCCGCCGATCTGCGTCCGGAAGCCGCCGAGGGCGGAGATCAGGAAGCCGGCGACGACCGCAGTATAGAGCCCGGCCTGCGGCGGGACGCCGGAGGAGATGGCGAACGCCATGGCCAGCGGCAGGGCGACGAGGCCGACGGTGATGCCGGCCGTCAAGTCCGCGAAGAACGTACGGCGGGAGTAACCTCGCAGCGCGCCGACCAGCGCCGGCGCCACCTGTGCGACATCGGCCGGCCCCCGGAGATCGTGTGGACGGACACGGTGAGATACCCGAATGATGCGGCGGCGGCAAGGCCGGCCGCCGCCCGCACAAGAATAGCACCGGCCGGGGAGCCGGCCTTGCGTCCGCGGGCGGGGCCGGGTATAGGGCGGCCGGGGACCGTCTCATCCGAATCGCCCGCGGGGGACACCGCCATGCGGCGCGTGTGCGTGCTCGTGTGCCTATTGGCCGGGCCGGGGTGCATGTCGGACGCGGCGAAGGGTCAACTCGCCGACGCGATGAAGGATGCCCGCGGGGACAACATGCGGATGCGGTCGAACCTGTCCGGGCTGAACGACGCGGCGGAGATGCCGCGGCTCCGCGACCGCGATTGAAGGGATTGAAGTAGGGTGGGTCGAGGGAGCGGAGCGACCGAGGCCC
>DASXAN010000817.1:0-2202 GCA_036406755.1 Gemmataceae bacterium | reverse complement strand
CTGGACCGGATTGCCGTCGGCCCGGAGGACCAGCCGCCGCTGCGTCTCCTCGTCCAGGGTCACGCTCAGGGCCCGGACCGCGCCGTCCCCGAACACGAACTGGCACACGCCCGGGTGGTAGCTGCCGAACCGCTGGTTGGTGCCCGCGTTCAGGTCCCCGATGATGCCGAACGTCGGCCCCATCACCCGGGCGACCACGTCGATCCCGTCGGTGTTCCAGATCGTCCGGTCGCCCTTGACCAGGCCGAACTGGTTGAGCTTGATGTGCTTCTCGCCGATGAAGACGGTGTTGCTCAGCCCGTCGGCGACGGCGGCGAAATTCGTCCGGCTGTCCCAGGTCCCGTTGCTGTTGCGGATGCCGGTGACGAGCGACCCGGTGGCGTCGCTCGCGTCGTAGGCGCCGGGGACGTTAGCCGACGTGTCGCTGGACGCGGCGGCGTAGTCGCCGAGGGTCCCCAGCATGGTGCTGCTGGCGTCGTCCTCGGGGATCTGGCTGATCTGCGGCGGGCCGCGGCGGGTCGGGCACATGTAAATTGACACCTGGGCCTTGTAGTCGAACGCCGTCTGGTTGTAGTAGTTCTTCGTCAGGTCCCACGTCCGGTACAGGGGGTCCTGCTCGATGTACGGGAGCAGGAGCACCGACCAGGAGGCGTACTTGTCGGCGATTCGCGACGGCGGCAACTTGTTGGTGGCGTCGTGGTAGTTGTGGATGGCCAGTCCGATCTGCTTGAGGTTGTTCTGGCACTTCGTCCGGCTGGCGGCCTCCCGGACCTTTTGCACCGCGGGCAGGAGCAGGCCGATGAGGATGGCGATGATCGCGATGACGACGAGCAGCTCGATGAGCGTGAACGCGGACCGGCGGGTCGAGCGCATGGGAGAGGCTCCGAAGGGATGAATGAACGGAGGCGGCGCCGCGAGTCGCGCCGGGGCAGACCGCGGACGCCCGGGCCGGGCGGTCGGCCTACTCCTGAGAGTCCCGAATCCGGGCCGACCGAACGGGCGTTTTCGCGGCCGGCGGCGAACGCGGCGGCCGGTCCAGGAGATGGGGGCGTGGCCGGACTCCCCCAGGTTCCGCGACTGTAACCGGCGCCCGTCGCCGTGTCTTGGCACGTCAGGCAATCGGGATTTGCCGATCGGGCAACGCCGGGCCGCGGGCCGCCTCCCGCCACGCCCGCGGCGGCAACCCGGTGTGCCGCTTGAACGCCCGGTAGAACCCGGTCACGTCCTCGTACCCGCACTCGAACGCCGTCGCCACGACACTGCGAGTCGTGTCCCGCAACAGTTGACAGGCGTAGTCCATCCGCAGCCCGGTCAGGTACTCGGACCACGACCGGCCGGCGACCTGGCGGAACAACTGCGTGAACCGCCGCCGGCTCATGCCCAGCTCGCCGGCCGCCCGGTCCAGGTCGGTCGCCTCGAAGAACCGGTGCGGCAGGTCGGCCACGTACCGCTCGATTGCGGCCCGGTACACGGCCGGGCCGGACCGGTGGCCCGGCCCGGCGGGGCGGGCCGCCCGGGCGATCAGGCCGAGCAGGTGCAGCGTCAGGCCCAGCGCCAGCACCCGCCCGCCCGGCCGGGCCAGCGTCTGCTCGAACAGGAGCCGGCGGAGGTCGGCCCGGACGCGGGCGGCCAGCGGCCGGCCGACGCTCAGCCGCCCGGCCGGCAGGGCGGCGAGCAACTCCGGCTCGGCCCGCCAGACGGCCGGGGCGACGCAGATGCCGTAAAGGGCCAGCGGGGCGGCCGGGTCGTCGGCGATGTGGTGGTCCCGCCCGGCCGGGACGGCGACGAGGTCGCCAGCCCGGCACGGGTGGACGCGGCCGTCGACGTGAAACGCCCCGGCCCCACTGAGGACGTAAAACAGTTCGAGGAAGTCGTGCCGCTGCGGGGCCATCTGAAACCCCGGGGCGTGGTGGCTCTCGAGGACGAACACGCCGTCGGCGGGCAGCGTGACGTCGATCGGCCGGTGCTGGTGGCTCGCGCCCATCGCCGTCCCCGCGGGTGAGGGCCTGGCGAGTCCGAGTGTACCACGAAACCTGGCCAGCCGGTCGAGCGTCCGGGGCGACCGGGATCATTTTTTTGACGCCGCCCAGCGGGCGTAGCGGATGTACTGCCGGGCCTCCGTCTCGGAGGAGAACGTCGGCTTCCAGTAGTTCGGGCCGAGTTCGCGGAATTGCTCGTCAGCGGATTCCCACTGGCCGAACC
>DASXAN010000816.1:0-4705 GCA_036406755.1 Gemmataceae bacterium | reverse complement strand
CCGCCACGGCCGACCCCGGCGGTCCGGACCAATGTTCGCGTTCCGATCCACGTATGCCGGGCGTGCCGGCCGTGCGGGCCGTTACTTGGCCGCCGCCTTGGGCTGATAACCGGGCGAGGCGTTGAACGCGGCCACCGGCTTGCCGTCGTCCACCGACCACACCCGCACCTCGCCGTCCCACGCCCCGCCGGCGACGCGCGCCCCGTCCGGGCTGATGGCCACGGCGTACACCTGATCGCCCAGCCCGGTCAGCGTCCGAAGCGGGCCGCCGTCCTCCTTCCAGAGGCGGACGGTCTTGTCGGCCGACGCCGTCGCCAGGACCACGGCCGCCGGGTTGGAAACCACCCGGTACACCTCGTCGCCGTGCCCGCCGACGGCCCGGATCGGCTTGCCGTCCTCCTCCTTCCACAGCCGCAGCGACTTGTCCGCCCCGACGGTGACCGCGGTCTTGCCGTCGGCCCGCACGGCCACGCCGTACACGGCCGCCTGGTGCTCCGGGAACGTGGCCGTCACTTCCTTCTTGGCCAGGTCCCAGACCTTGGCCGTCTTGTCCCGGCTGCCGGTGACGAGCCGCCTGCCGTCCGGGCTGAAAGCGACGCCCAGCACCCAGTCGGCGTGGTCCTCGACCGTCTGCTCCAGCTTGGCGGCTACCTTGATGAGCCCCCCGTCATTGACGGGGGGCAAAATGTCCCACACCCGCACCTGCCGGTCGCACCCGCCGGCCGCCAGCCGCTTGCCGTCCGGCGACAGGGCCAGGCACAAGACGGAGTCGTCGGTGTCGAGCAGCTGAGCGACCAGCACCTTCGGGTCGCCGACGCCGTCGAGGTAAGCGACGCCGTCCTTCGTCTCCTTCGGCGGGGCGGCCAGGTCGTACACCCGCACGTCACCCTCCTGCCCGGGCCGGCCGCCGGCGACGACCAGCTTGCCGTCCGGCAGGAAGGCGAAGGCGTAGGCCCGCTCGGCCCGGGTACGGACCCGCTCGACGAGCTTGCCGGTGGCCGCCTCCCAGACAGTTAGCTCGTGGTGCCCGCCGGCGACGAGCCGCTGGCCGTCGGGGGTGAACGCCAGAGCGGTGACGGCGACCGGGTGCGGGTACTTGACCGGCGGGGCCGGCGGCTGCCACCGCTTGCGGAGTTCGCGGAGCAGGTCGGCGTCGGCGGCCACGTCGTCGTCGAGCTTCGCGCCCTCGGCGACCCACCGCCGGATGACGGCGATCTTGTCCCCGGGCAGCGCTCCGTCCTTGTCGGACACCTTGTCCTTGGGCGGCGGCGGCATCCGCTTGGACCCGTCGGTGGTCAGGAGTTGCAGGAGCAGGCTGTCGTCCGGCTTGCCGGGGGTGATGGGGTCGTCGTTGGCCCCGCCCTGGCGGAGCTTGGCGTAGGAGGTCATCTCCAGCTTGCCGCTGTGTTTCTTGGCGTCGTGGCAGGCGTAGCAGTTTTCTTTGAGGATGGGGGCGACGTCGTTGATGAAGCTGACCGGTTTGGCTGCTGGCGCGTCGGCGGCGGCGACCCGAGGCGGATCGGCGAGCAGGGCCAGGGCGGCGAGCGCCGCGGTGAGGACGGCGCAGAGGACGCAGTAGCAGGTGCGGGAGCGAAGCATGACGACTCCGGCGGGAGCACGGCGGCGGGACGGTCTGCCGTCCATTATTCCAGCCGGCGGCGGCGATGCCAACCCTGCTAACCGCAACACGCCGGCCGTCACTTCCGCCGCCGTTGCGCTACGTGCGACACGATGACACGCCCTTCGGCCGGAAGGACCCGGTAAGTGACCGTGAGCGGGTCGGCGAACCAGACGCGGCGGCCGCCGGGACGAGACTCGCCCAGGTCCAGCGGTTCACCGGCGAGGGTGGCGTTAATCCGTCGAACGGTGGCTTCGAGCACGTCCTGCCCGGCCAGGTCCGCGGTGACGAAGAAGTCGGCAAGACGGTCGAGGGCCGATTCCGTCCACTCGACGATCATCGCCGCAGCTCCCGCAGCCGGTCGAGGACCTGATCACCAGTAAACCGCCGCTCCTCCCGCTCCCGCCGGTCGAGTTCCTCGTCCGTCACGTCGATGTCGTCACCGGTGGCGGAATCGCCGTTCGCCACGGCCACGAACTGGCGGATCAGGTTTCCCGCCTCATCCCGGAATTCGACCGACTCGCCGGCGGCCAGCAGTTGCTCCCGTAGCGAGGCGTCCACAACGATCGTCGTCATGCTTGTTTCTCCATCAAGTCATCACCGCCGTATTCTACCACCGCCGCCCGGACCGCCTCCACGACCGCGTCCTCCTGCTCCGGGAACACCGTCCGCACGTCCAGCAGCACTGCCCCGCCCTGCACCCGGCCGAGCACCGCCGGGTTCCCCGTCCGCAGCCGGCGGGCCAGCTCCGCGTCGCCGACGCCGGCCGCCGTCACCGCGACCACGGCCGTCGGCAGCGCCCGGTCCGGCAGCGACCCGCCGCCGACGAACGCTTCGTCGTCCCGCGCCGCGGCCGACACCCCCGATACCGCCCGCAGCCGCTCCGCCAGCCGTTCCGACCGATGCCGCAATCCCGCCAGGGGCAGTCCAAGCAGCCGCAGCACCGGCACCTCGGCCAGGGCTGTCGCCTCGTCGAGGTACAGCCGCAGCGTCGCCTCCAGGGCGGCGAGCGTCATCTTATCCAGGCGGAACGCCCGCATCAGCGGGTCGCGCTCAATCGTCTGAATCAAGTCCTTGCGGCCGGCGATGACCCCGGCCTGCGGGCCGCCGAGCAGCTTGTCGCCGCTGAACAGCACGACGTCGGCCCCGGCCCGGACGCTGTCCGCGGCCACCGGCTCGCCCGGCAGGCCGAACCGGGCGAAGTCCACCACCGCCCCGCTGCCGATGTCGTCAACGACCGGGAGCGAATGCTTGCGGCCGAGGGCGACCAGTTCGTCCAGGGACGCGGCTTCCGTGAATCCGTGGATGCGGAAGTTGCTCTGGTGGACGCGGAGAAGCAGGGCGGTCGCCGGGCCGATCGCCCGCTCGTAGTCGGCGATGCGGGTGATGTTGGTTGTGCCGACCTCGCGGAGGACGGCCCCGCTGACGGCCATGATCTCCGGGATGCGGAACGACCCGCCGATCTCCACCAGCTGCCCCCGGGACACAACCACCTCACGGCCGGCGGCCAGGGCCCGCAGGACGAGGACGGTAGCTGCGGCGCAGTTGTTGACGGCCGTCGCCGACTCCGCCCCGGTCAGCCGGCAGACCCAGTCGCGGACCGCGTCCTGGCGGGAGGAGCGCCGGCCGGTGGCGAGGTCGAGTTCGAGGTTGAGGTAGCCGGCCGCAGCGGCGCGGGCGGCGTCCGCGGCGGCGGCGGCGAGCGGGGCGCGGCCGAGGTTGGTGTGCAGGACGACGCCGGTGGCATTAACGACCGGCCGTAGCTTCGGCGTCACGGCCCGCGCCAGGTGGGCGGCGGCCCGGTCCGCCACCGCATCAACGGTCGGGTCACCGTTGACTGTCGTCCCGGCTTTGAGTTGGTCGCGCAGTTCCGCCAACGCGGCCCGGACGGCGGTGACGGTCGGCCCGCGGCCGTGGCTTCGGACGAGAGCCGCAGCCGTAGGCGCGGCGAGAACTTCGTTGACGGCCGGCAGATTGCGGTACGGGTTGTCGGTCATGGAGGCTGGGTCCGGGCCGCGGGGTTTCCGTCAGCATACCCGCGCCCGGTCCGATGGCCCAGCAGAACCGCGGCTCACGCCTTCGGTGTCCCGCCGGCTTTCAGCACCCGCTCGATGTCATCTGCTGACATGCCCTTGTCCACCATCGACTGCTTCAGCGCGGCCGCCTGCTCCGCCTCCCGGACCTTCCGCCAGCTTTCGGTGAACGACCGCACCACGGCGACGATCACCCACCCGCCGAAGATGAACGTGATGCACAAGACCGCCGGCATCTTGTCGAAGAAATCGTTCCACGAGAAATCGGCGAACATGTGCGAGTCCTCCGGCTGGGATCCGTGGTCGGCCCCGTGTCTCTGAGGTGATTCGCCCCGGTCCGGCCGGGATTTACGCCGGCCGGGCCGATTCCGCCGCCGCCAGCACCCGAAGGTCGCCCTCCCGGCGGGTGACGCCGACCCGGTCCAGGTACTCGCACAGCGGCACGGCGTACTTCCGCGTCGTCCCGAGCAGGTCGCGGATCTCGGCCACCGTCAGCCCCGGCCCGCCCTCGGCCAGCTTGGCCGTCACCCGCCGCCGCATCTCCGCCTCGTGGTCGGTGTGCAGGAACAGGTCGTCCGCCACCCGGGCCAGGAACCCCTCGGCCACGGCGACCTCGAAGATGTCTGCCAGGGCGGCGGCGTTGCCGGCGGCCTGGTTGACAAAATTCGCCGGCTCCGGCGGCTGGAACCCGGCCTCCCGCAGGGCGGCCACGATCCTATCCTTCAACTTCCGCTGGTTCACGCTCAATTTCGGCTTGAAGTCCGCCCGGGCGACCCGCCGAGCGTCGCCGACCAGCGCCTTGCGGGCGACGAGCCGGTCCACGGCCGCGCTCACCAGCGCGTCGTCGCCGACGTAGTCGAGCTGCGCCTGCACCTTCTGCCGGTCCAGCGCCGTCAGCAGCGGGACCTGTTCGTGCATCCGGCCGACGACCGCCAACACCCGCTCCTCCAGCTCGCGGAGCAGGTCGGCGTGCAGCAGTCGCCGCTTCGTCTGCCCCACGGCCACGTCGGCGAGCTTGCCCGCCGCCCGCAGCCGGTCGATGACCGGCCCGGCC
>DASXAN010000815.1:0-3927 GCA_036406755.1 Gemmataceae bacterium | reverse complement strand
TTCTGATTGACCGCGCGGGCCCGCTCGCGGGCCTTGTCCAGGATGCTGTAGCGATACTGCAACACGTTGCGGGCCAGCCGCGGGGCCGTATAGATCAAGAACGGCAAGACGTACACCTCCATGTCCCAGAAGTAGTGCCCGTCGTACGTCTGGCTGGTCAACCCCTTTGCCGGAATGCCGGTGTTGTCGGCCCGGCCCGACGCCTGGAGCAGTTGGAACAGGTTCCACCGCAGGCACTGCTGCCAGCGCTGGTGCTCGGAGTGGAGGCGGATGTCGCTGCGATTCCAGAAGTCGTCCAGGTAGGCGCGCTGGTCGGCGAGCAGGTGGCCCAACCCGTGTCCCACGACCCGGTCCAAACTCCGTTCGGCGCGGTCGCGCAGCTCGTCCGTTTGGTCGGAGCGCGACGTGTGGTAGGTGAGGTACTTGGTCAGCGTGATGGGTTTGCCCGGCTCGGCGTCGATCTGAAACACGACCCGGGCGGAGTCTTCACCCCGGTCGGTCTTGAAGAACGACGCACACTCCGTCTCCAGGGTGTGGTCCATGCCGCATGCCAATCCCATCCCGCTGCTGGCGGTCCGGAAACTCAGCAGAACCCGGCGGTCGGTCCCCGTGACTCCTCGGGGAATAAGCACCTGATGCGACAACGCCCGCGCCAGGCGGGGATCGTCTTCGTCGCCCTCTCCGACGGGGGGGTGGTTGACGATTTCGGACACCAGGACGAGAGAGGCCCGGGCGTTGAGGACGGTCGCGCGGTACTGGATCGCCGCGATGTGCTTCTCATGAAACGAGACCAGCCGCCGGGTCTCGATGTGGATTTGCCGACCGGCGGGCGTTTCCCAGAGGACCTCCCGGTCGAGCGTGCCGGCGCGCATGTCGAGGGTGCGCTCGTAGCGAAGGATCCTCGCGCCGCTGAGGTCGAACGGCTCGTCATCCAGGTACAGCCGGATGATCTTGCCGTCCGGGGCGTTCACGATGGTCTGGCCGGTGGTGGCGAAGCCGAAGGCGCGCTCGCCGTAGGGGATGGGCCAGGTCTCGTGGAAGCCGTTGATGAAGGTGCCGTGACGGTAGGCCGGCTCCCCCTCGCTGAATGCTCCGCGCATCCCGAGGTATCCGTTGGCGAGGGCGAAAATGGTCTCCCCCTGGGGAAGGTACTGTGGGGCGAACGTCCTCTCCACCAACCGCCATTCTTCGACCGGGTAAATCAATTCTGGAAGCGGAACCAGATCGTGTTTGATCATCGAAGTCGCAGCTCCCGGGAGCGCGCGAGACGGCGGGAAGCCGACTCAATTCAGCAACTCCGCCAAGTCCGTCACAACCATGTCGGCACCCTCCGTCCGCAGCGCCTCGCTGCTGCCGTCGCGGGCCACGCCGACGATCAGGCCGAATCCGCCCGCTCGGGCCGCCTGGATGCCCGCGATGGCGTCCTCAACCACCACGGCCCGGGCGGGGATGACGCCGAGCCCCCGGGCCGCCTCAAGGAAGGTGTCCGGCGCGGGCTTTCCCGGAAGGCCGAGCTGACTGGCAACCACGCCATCTACCCGCACCTCGAACAAGTCGAGGATGCCCGCGGCCCGCAACACTTCCTCGCAGTTGTTGCTCGCCGACACGACCGCGGTGCGGATCTCCTGTTCCAGAAGCCGGCGGACCAGCGCGACCGAGTCGGGGTAAGACTCAACCTTCCCCTGGGCGATCGCCGCCTTGACCAGTTCGTCCTTGCGGTTGCCCAGACCACACACGGTCTCGACGGTCGGCGGGTCGTCCGGCGCCCCCTCTGCCAGCGCAATGCCGCGCGAGGCCAGGAAACTCCTCACCCCGTCATAGCGGAGCTTTCCGTCCACGTAGCGCTTGTAATCGGTGGCGATGTCGAAGGGTCGGAACGCTTCCTCCCTCTCCGCCGCTCGGCGACGGAGGAAGTCGTCGAACATCGTTTTCCAGCAGCTCGAATGGATTGTGGCAGTGGAAGTGAGAACGCCGTCCATGTCGAACAGCACCGCACCAAACCGATCCGCGGTGATGGGCTTCGGTGAAACACTCATGGCGGCCCCCTGGTTCGTAATGATACCAGCCCGGCGCACCGGCAAGGGCGGCCTTGCCGGCGCCGTGATCGGGCTGGTAAAGCCCGCGACGATGGCCGCCACGATGACCAGCCCCTGCGGTCGAGGTCGGCGCCTAATCACAACGGCGCTTGTGGGAATCATGGCGTCGGTTTGCCATCCCCATGTAGGACCATTGTCCGTCAGAATATTTTAACCGTGTGCTGGCGGGGTAGGGGCCAATTCCGCTGTTGTGCCGGACGGGGGCACGCACAGGCTTGACAACCCCGTGAGAGGGCGGTCGGATGGCCGACGCGCGCGGATGGGCCTCCCGCTCCAGGAGTTCCTGCCGGAGGAGCTCATCACCTACGAGGTGTGGCGGGGCGACCTCAGGCAGTACGCCGCCTCCCTGCTCCCCACCCATGAGCAGCCCGGCGCCGGCGACCAACCGGACGTCCCGGAGGCGCCAGCCGCCCCGGCGACGCTGAAAACGGCCCGGGCGGATGTCTCCCCCGTCCGCCCGCTGCGCGATCGGACCGGAAAGCCGCGTTCGACCCCCGTCCCCGTCCAGCAAACGGGTTCCGGTAATGAGGTCGGATGTAGCCGGTTTGGGGCTACGGTCGCGGCCAAGGACAGGGCAAGACGGGGGCGAATCCCCGCATAGGGCAGGGGCGCGGACGCTGGGGTGGTGCGGGGCATCGGGCAGGGGATGGGGGCCGTCCAGCCCCCATGCCGGTCCTATGGCGGCGCCTGATGGCCCAGTTGACGGTGGGCGGCAGGTCGCCCGCCAGAGGGGTTAGCCCGTATGGACTCAATCCTCGTGGCAAGTCGATCGCATCAAACGTCTGAGTCAGAGTTCGAGTCAAACCGGCCGGGATTTGAGCGGAACTCGGCGACGACCAGATCACAGGCGTCGCGGTAGTCCTGCCAGGAGCGGGCGATTAGTTCGCCCGACTGGACTTTGTGCAGCTCGGCGTCGAGGAATCGGTTGCACCGTTCCTTGACCGTGACACCCTCTGACACTTCTCGGGCCTTCCGGCCGGCGTGCAGGGAGTCCTTCTGTTCGAGGTACTTCGCGAGAGCCCCGTCGCGATCGGCCTGGCGGTCGAAGCAGACGACTTGTCCGCGAACCTTCTTGGCCGACCATCTCGTGGCGTGCGGGAAGAGGGGGAAATCCCGGTAGGGCTTGCTAGGCTTTGCGGGCGGGGTACGATTACCTGCGGACATGGTGACGGCTCCTCGAACTCCGTGTCACTGTCGGCACGGCCGGGGTGGTGACGACGCCCCGGCCACTTCGTCGGCCTACAAGACACGCCGGTGTCAACTCGGGTATCAAACGCGGCTGGTGAGGTGCGAAGGAGAGGGCAGAAAAGGCTACGAATCAGGGATTCCGCGCCCGTAGCTCAACTGGACAGAGCATCGGACTTCGGCTCCGAAGGTTGCAGGTTCGAGTCCTGCCGGGCGTACTTCTCTCACCGGTGACGGCCGTTTCGAACCCGCCGGCCTCCGCTCACTTCCGCGGCCGTTCGGCCTTCAGCTCCGCGAGCAATTCCTCGACGGCCGCGTCAATCTCGTTGCCGCGGACGAACCCGTCGAACCGGTGGCGGATCACGCCGGTGTGGTCGAGGACGAAGATGCGCGGATAACCTTCGACCTGCCACTCGTCGGACAGCCGCCGGCCGCCCGGGCCGCGGTCCGGCCACGACCGCCAGTTGATGCCGTGCCGCCGCACCTCGCGCCGCACCGCCTCCGGGTCGTCGTCGCAGTTGACGCCGACCAGGGCGAATGGCTCACCGGCCAGCCGTTGCACCAGCGCCTTCTCGTGCGGGTACATCTTCCGGCAGAAGCCGCACCAATTCGCCCAGAACTCCAGCACGACGACCTTGCCGCGGAA
>DASXAN010000814.1:0-3526 GCA_036406755.1 Gemmataceae bacterium | reverse complement strand
GAGGGAAGGGGGAGAGGATTCAAGAAGAGAGCGCGGCGGGTGCCACCCGTTGTTTTCCTTGGCGGTTCACCCCCTTCCCTCTTAGGGAAGGGGGCCGGGGGGTTAGGTTTCCGGCGATCGGTCCTTTCAGGGTCTCCGCATGTTCGCGCGGTTCTTCATCGACCGGCCGGTGTTCGCCACCGTCGTGTCGCTGGTCATCGTCGTCGTGGGGATTGTCGCGTTCATCGGGCTGCCGGTGGCGCAGTACCCGGACATCGCCCCGCCGACCATCGTCGTCACCGCCGTCTACCCCGGGGCCAGTGCCAAGGTCGTCGCCGAGACGGTGGCTACCCCGATCGAGGTCGAGGTCAACGGCGTCGAGCGGATGCTGTACATGTCCTCCGCCGCCGGCAACGACGGCACCATGAACCTCAGCATCACCTTCGAGCTGGGCACCGACCTGGACCAGGCTCAAGTGTTGGTGCAGAACCGCGTCGCCCTGGCCGAGCCGCGGCTGCCGGAGGAGGTCCGCCGCCAGGGGATCACCGTCAAGAAGCGGTCGCCGAACTTCCTGCTCGTCGTCAACATGATCTCCCCGGACCGGTCCCGGGACCAGCTGTACCTGTCCAACTACGCCACCCTCAACATCAAGGACGAGTTGGCCCGCATCGAGGGGGCCGGCGACGTCATCGTCTTCGGTGCCCGCGAGTACTCGATGCGGGTGTGGCTGGACCCGGACAAGCTGGCCGCCCGCAGCCTCACCCCCGGCGACGTCATGGCCGCCCTGCGGGAGCAGAACCTGCAGGTCGCGGCCGGGCAGATCGGCCAGCGGCCGGCCCCGGTCGGGCTCGACTTCCAGTACGCCGTCCAGACCCGCGGCCGGCTCTTGGAACCGGACGAGTTCGGCGACGTGATCGTCAAGACCGGGGCCAACGGCGGCCAGGTGACCCGGCTGAAGGACGTCGGCCGGGTGGAGCGGGGCGCCCGCAACTACGACGTGGACAGCTACCTCGACGGCAGCCCGTCCGTCGGCGTGGCCGTGTTCCAGCGGCCCGGGACCAACGCCCTGGAGGCCGCCAAGGCCCTGCGGGCGCGGGTGGCCGAGCTGAAGCAGCGGTTCCCGGCCGGGGTCGATTACGGCATCGTCTACGACACCACCGTGTTCATCGACGAGTCGATCGCGTCCGTCTACCACACGCTGGCCGAGGCGTTCGTGCTGGTGTTCGTCGTCATCCTCGTGTTCCTGCAAGACTGGAAGGGCACGATCCTGCCGATGATCGACGTGCCGGTGTCGCTCATCGGCACGTTCGCCGTCATGTCCGCCCTGGGGTTCACGCTGAACAACCTGACGCTGTTCGGGCTGGTGCTGGCGATCGGCATCGTGGTCGATGACGCGATCGTGGTGCTGGAGAACATCGAGCGGTGGATCGCCCGCGGGCTGGCCCCGCGGGAGGCGACGATCAAGGCGATGGCCGAGATCACCGGCCCGGTCATCGCCATCACGCTGGTGCTGTCGAGCGTCTTCATCCCGACGGCGTTCATCCCGGGGATCAGCGGCCAGTTCTACCGCCAGTTCGCGCTGACGATCGCGGCCAGCACGGTCATCTCGGCCGTCAACGCCATGACCATGACCCCGTCCCGGGCGGTGCAGATCATGGGCCGGGGCCACGGGTCCCGCGACCCGCTGCCGCGGTGGGCATACGCGGTCATCTTCGGCATCGCCGCGCTGTGGCTTCTGGGCGAGCCGCTCTCCGCCCGGCTGCGGTGGCAGGCGGCGATGTTCGGCCATTCGCTGGATTTGGTGCGGGGACTGCTGTTCGTCGCCGGGGCGATCGCCGGCATCGTCCTGTCCCGGCCGCTCAACCGGGTCGTGGCCGTGTTCTTCCGCGGGTTCAACGTCGCCTTCAACGCCTTCGCCAACTTCTACGGCGGGGCCGTCCGCCGGCTGGTGCGGGTCGCCCCTGTCGTGCTGGCCGTGTACGCCGCCCTCATCGGCCTGACGTACTTCGCGTTCAAGGTCGTCCCGGGCGGGTTCATCCCGGAGCAGGACAAGGGCTACCTGTTCATCGTCGCCCAGCTGCCCGACGGGGCCAGCATGGAGCGGACGTCGGCGTTCATGAAAAAGGTCGAGGCGATCGCCAAGGACGTGCCCGGGGTGGCGCACACGATCAACATCCCCGGGCTGTCGTTCTTGAGCGGGCTGAACATGTCGAACTCGGCCGCCATGTTCCTGACGCTGGACCCGTTCGACGACCGCAAGCACGACCCGAAGAAGTCGGCGGCGGCGATCCTGGCCGACCTCCGCGGCCGGCTGATGCCGCTCAACGAGGCGACGGTGATGGCGTTCAACGCCCCGCCGGTGGACGGGATCGGCACGGCCGGCGGGTTCAAGGTGATGCTCAAGGACGTCGGCAACCGCGGGCTGGAGTCGCTCCAGGGGGCGGCCGACAACCTCCAGCGGGCGGCCGCCGCCCAGCCGGGCCTGGCCGGGGTGTTCAGCACGTTCCGCGTCGGCCAGCCGCAGCTGTACCTGGAGGTGGACCGGACCAAGGCGAAGGCGGCCGGCGTGCCGCTGTCCGGCGTGTTCGACGCGCTGCAGTGGTACCTGGGCGGCGGGTACGCCAACGACTTCACGTTCGAGGGCCGCAACTGGCAGGTGACCGTCCAGGCCGACGCCCGGTTCCGCGACAAGGCTTCGGACATCGGCCGGCTGAAGGTCCGCAACGCCGCCGGCGACATGGTCCCGCTGGCGTCGGTGCTGACAGTCAAGGAGATCACCGGGCCGTCGGTCGTGAACCGCTACCAGCTCTACTACGCCGCCGACCTGAACGGCATGACATTGCCGGGGGTGACGTCGCTCCAGGGGCTGAACCTGGTGCGGCAGCTGGCGGACCGGGAATTGGACAAGCGGACGTTCGCCCTGGAGCCGACGGAGCTGGCGCTGCAGGAGGAGAAGGCGGCGACGAATATCTGGGCGGTGCTAGCGTTCCCGCTGGGCGTGCTGTTCGTGTACATGGTGCTGGCGGCGCAGTACGAGAGTTGGTCGCTGCCGACGGCGATCATCCTGATCGTGCCGATGTGCCTGTCGGCGGCGATCGCCGGGGTGTGGCTGGCGGGGATGGACAACAACATCTTCGTGCAGATCGGCAACGTGGTACTGATCGGCTTGGCGAGCAAGAACGCGATCCTGATCGTGGAGTTCGCCAAGCAGCGGGAGGAGGCGGGGGCGGCGCGGGTGGAGGCGGTGGTGGAGGCGGCCCGGCTGCGGTTGCGGCCGATCCTGATGACCAGCTTCGCGTTCGTGCTGGGCGTCTTGCCGCTGGTCGGGGCGACGGGGGCGGGGGCGGAGATGCGGCGGGCGCTGGGGGTGGCGGTGTTCAGCGGGATGCTGGGGGTGACGTTCTTCGGCCTGTTCTTCACGCCGGTGTTCTACATGGCGGTGCGGTGGGTGGCGGACCGGTTCGGCCGGGCGAAGGCGGCCGAGCCCGCGACGCTGCCGGCGTCGCTGGCCGGGTAAAGGCGAGCGGGGGGGGGGGGGGGGGGGGGG
>DASXAN010000813.1:0-26949 GCA_036406755.1 Gemmataceae bacterium | reverse complement strand
CGGCGTAGATGTCGTCCGGGGTGTAGTCGACCTGGAGGTCGTGGGTGCGGGCGTCCACGAACGTGACCGTCCGGTCCGGGTCGGCGATCACCTCGGCCATCCGGCGGACCTTGTCGAGCAGCGCCGGGTCGCCGAAGGCGTCCTTCCCGAACCACTCGACGAGCAGGCCCAGCCGCGGCCGGACGGACGCGGCCGCCAGCGCGGCGAGCCGCACGCACGCGGCCCGGGTCGCCTTCTCGTACACGGGGGGAAAGACGGCGCCCTTCGGGGCGTCGAACTTGACCTTGAACATGGCACCGCCCTCGGGGCAAATGACTTGAACTGCCCAGGCTCCCGACCGTACCGCGCCATCGGGGCGGCCGCCAGTAGTTTCCGCCGGCGGTATCAGTGAGGCGGGCGGCCGAAAGGAATACCGGGTGGGCGGCCGAAACCTGAACCGGCCGCGGCGGATTGTTTCGTCGGGAGCGGCCAGCCACCTCGGCGGGCGGACGCCGCTGATGCTATCGGGGCGCCATGGCGGGCCGGCCCGTTCAGTTCACCGACGCCGGGTTCGCTTGCCCCCGGCCGTTTCCTAACGTAGCGTTCGGGTGTCACTCCCGCGGGGCTGCACCCTCGCGTCCTCGGCCCACCTACCTTGAGGTTCCCATGCCCACTGCCATTCGCAGCGTTGTCACGTTCCTGAAGGCCGAGGACGGCCCGACGGCCGTCGAGTACGCCGTCATGCTCGCCCTCATACTCGTCGTGTGCATCACCGCCATCACCACCCTGGGCAACAACGCAAACGCCACGTATGAGAACGTGGCCCTCAACGGCACGCTGACCGGGTCGTGACCCGATCTGCTGGGTGGCCGCCCGCGACCCAAGTCACCTTGGGAGGTTGGTGTGGTCGTCACGGGCGGATGGCGCCCGCCTGCCGCTCGTGGACGAGGATGTAGGTGATGACCGACGTGTGCCAGTGGGGGCCGGTGGCTTCCGCGGCGTATGCGGCCGCCAGGTCGTCCAGTTCTGCCCGGCCGGCCGGCGTCCGCATCAGGGTCTGAAGTTCGCGCTCCCGCTCGGCGAGCGTCTTCACAATCATCGGTAGCTCCTGGGGCCGGTGCGGAGCGACGCGGTGGAGTCCCGGGCCAGCCGCTCGGCCTCGCCCTCATTCAGGATGCCGCCGCGGACGAGCGTGTAGGCGCCCGGGTTGGCGGCCTCGATCGCGTCCCAGTCGGCCTGCGTGCAGACGGCGTGGACCGCCGCCGGGCCTCCGACGTCCCGCCCGTACACCGCCCACGGTCCGCAAGCCTCGGCTGCGCGCATCGCCCCTCCCGCGTTGAAGGTGTCGGCCTCAATGGGGATCGGCCGTCCGGGGCCGGTGACTGGACTACATCAAAGGATTGTCGCACATTCACTTTTGGAACGCGAGGCCAGTCCCCCGGGTCGCCGCCCGCCGGCCGGCGGCCCAAAGAATGGCCCGGTGGCGTCCGACGCCGCCGGGCCGCGGGCCACAGCGCGGGCGGTATTGTGGTACGATGGCGACCGCCCCGACCGGAGGCCACGATGCGCGACGACCCTAAGACCCTACTCGCCGACCTGCGGGCGGTCCTCAAGGCCCCGCACATCACCACGCGGGAGCTGCGGGGCGTCCTCCGGGAACTGGCCGACATCGCCGTGCGGGCGCCGGAGCTGGCCGGCGAGGCCGGGCGGATGGCCACCGCCCTCGAAGACCGCATCCGCCGCAAGTCCCTGTAGGCCGGTTCTGGCGGGGCGTCACTCGGCCAGTAGGTCCACCAGCATCTTGAGGTTGCCGATCCCGCCCACCTCGTCCGCCAGCCGCTTGACCCGGACGACCAGCTCGACCGGGTTGGCGTGAGCTGTCTTCACCGCCCCGGCCGCCACCCGCGCCCGCTTCTGCTTGCGGGCCACCTGCCGGGCCTTGCTCCTCAGGTAGTAGACCAGGGTCGGGGCCACCTTCGTCCCCTTGTCGGCCAGGAACGCGACGATCTCCTTGGCGGTGTAGTCCGGGTGCAGCTTCAGGGCCTCCCGGATGGCGTCCGACTTCGTCGCCCCGTTGTTGTTGGACCCGCCCGCGGTGGACTTGGCCATGAGGACCTCGGTGTGCATTGACTCAGACCTTAGGGCTAAGGGTCTAAGGTACGGCCTAAGGCTATAGTCGCCCATTGGCCGGCGGGGGGCCTGACCGCGCCCCAAGCCGCGCGGAAACGGTGAGGGGCGGCGGGGTTCACACCCGTCGTCCCTTCCCGTGGGCCGATCCCGGTCGCCGGGGCCGATCCCCCGGAACGCTCTATCGCCCCGGCCGCGGCGGTGGTACACTCGGGCGGTCGAACGATCCCCCTCCTGTAACTGACCGACGCTCGTCGTGCCGGCCACTTATCGGACCCGGCCACCGGCGAGGCAGACCGTGTCAGACCCCGTCTCAGCCCCCAGCCCGCATTGCGACGCCCTCTCCGAGGTCGCCGTGGTCCTCCGGTCCCAGGCCCGGCGGCTACGGATCGAGGCCAACCGCCTCGACCGGCTCGCCCAAGAGTCCCGGGCCGCCGGCGCCTTCTACCGGGAGCAGGAGCGGCGCGACCGCCTATCCTGGACACTGCCCGGGTCGGCCGACCGGCCCACGGCGGCGTAGACCCATGCCCGCACCCTCTCCCCGCGCCTACGTCGTCGGCTCCGTCGCCCTCCGCGACTACCTAATCGCGGAGCTATCGGCCGCCGGCCTAGCCGCCGTGGCCGGCCCGTCGGCCGACCCGGCCGCCTGGTCGGCGGCGAAAGACCGCCCGTGGCTGGTGTTCGTCCGGGGCGAGCCGGTCCCGGACGGGATCGTGGCGCGGCCGGTGCGGCGGTGCCACGTCCACCGAGACCGGACCGAGACGGTGACCAACCGGGGCGGTATGCCGCCCGGCGCCGTCAGGCTCTGCTCGGAGTGCCGCGCCGTACTCGCCCGCAAACGGGGGGCCGGCGGGCTGAGCCCCCAATCCGTTTGCGTCGGCCCAGGCGGCGCGGTACAACCGGGTCGCCCCGCCGGGCGGGGCCGCGCGTGACTGGGCGATACGCGCGGCCCGCGGCGGGACATTTCTTTTCGCCCGGAGGCAAGGCCGTGCTCTACCTGGCCCACTGCTCGTTCACCGAGGTGGCCGGCCCCGCCGGCGACCCGGACGTGGCCGGGTACTTCACCTACCTGGTCAAGGCCGACGACCCGGAGGCCGCCCGCGAGCGGCTGCGGGACGAGGTCAACAGGGCGCGGGCGCGGACCGACCTGTTCGAGCGGGCTGTCGAGATTTATCTCGACGACCTCATCGAAGTCCGCCGTCTGCCCCGGCGGGGCGTCATCGCCCGCTACCAGGCCCACCTGGGGGCCGAGCGGCCGGCGGTGTTCAAGTCGTTCCCGGCCGGCCAGCCGCCGGGGTGTGACGTCCACGTCCCGGGCGAGCCGGATGACGCCGAAGATGCCGAGTACGACCCGCCCGACGACGTGGCCGTCGAGCCGTTCATGACGTTCGGGCCGAAGGCGGGGCGGTAGTCGAGCCGGCGAGTTCGGCAAATGGGCCACCCCCGCACAAAGGGAATACTTCACCGGCCGGGTGCAAGGGGCCGGATCGCAACGCAGCCGGCCGGAGGCTGGCGCAAAAACACGGCCAGGGGTCTGGCGGCCCCCGGCCGGTCGGCCTGGTTCCCCGCCCATGCGGGAGAGTCGATGTGAATGAATCTACGCGACCGCGGGGCGGGGGTGCAAGACACTAGACCTCAAGCTGCGGCTTGGCCGGCCGGTCCCTCCACCGCGAGCCAGGATGTGCCGCATGTCATCCGCCCTGGTCCCTGAGCCGTCCGCCCTGGCGATGGCCGGGCTGGCGGCCGCCGGGCTGGCCTACCGCCGGTTCCGCCGACCCCGCTAGCGCAACACGGTGGCCCGCCCGCCGTCTTAGGGCGGTCCGCCAGCTCACCATGCGCCGCCGGCATGACCGACCCGTTCGGTCGACCCGACCGCCGTTCTCCCTTCACCGTCCCCCGCCCGGCGGTCGATACTAAGGGGTATGTGCGCCCGCATCACCTACCGCCTGAACCAATCCCTTCAGGAAATGGCCGAGCTGATGCTAGGGGACGACGGCCCCGACGGCTGGCTCCCGACGCCCGGCTACAACATCTGCCCCACGCAAATGGTCGCGGCCGTCCGGGTGACGGCCGACGCCGGCCGCCGTGAATTGGTGCCCCTCAAGTGGGGCTTGATCCCGTCCTGGTCGAAGGACCCGAAGATCGCGTCGAGCTGCATCAACGCCCGGGCCGAAACCGTCGCGACGAAGCCGGCGTTCCGGTCGGCGTTCAAGCGCCGCCGGTGCCTGCTCCTGGCCGACGGGTACTACGAGTGGACGGGCAAGCCGGGCAAGAAACAGCCCTGGCACTTCCGGTTCCCGGACGATCGGGTGTTCGCGTTCGCCGGCCTGTGGGAATGCTGGAACCCGCCCGAAAGGGAGGCGGTCGAAACGTGTACGATCGTCACGACCGCGGCGAACGAACTGGCCGCCACGTACCACGACCGGATGCCGGTGATCCTCGACCCCGGCGACTATGCCCGGTGGCTCGACCCGGCCGCGCCGACCGACCGCCTGTTGCCGCTATTGGAGTCGCGCCCGGTCGACGGGCTTCTGGTCGCGGCCGCTAATCCGCTCGTCAACAACCCGCGGAACCAGGGGCCGGAATTGCTCGTCCCACCGTCAGCGGAAGTCCCGTGACTTGGTCCGGGCGCCGCCGAGGGCGGCCGACAGGTCGGCGAGCCGCTGCACCAGGACGTGGACGACGGCGTCCTTCTTCTCGACCACCCCGTAAGCCACCCACGCCGGGCTGCGCCGGGCCACCGCGTAGTGCCGCTCCCACGTCGCCTGCCGGACGACCAGGTTGGCCGTCCCCGTCTCGTCCTCCAGTGTGACGAACGTGATCCCCTTCGCCGTGCTCGGCCGCTGACGTACCAGCACGATGCCCGCCACCGCCACCCGCCGGCCGTGCGGCAGGCCGGCCAGTTGGTCCGCCGGCGTGACCCGTAGCCCGTTCAACTTATCCCGCCAGAACTGCACCGGGTGGCCCTTCAGCGACAGCCCCGTCGTGCGGTAGTCGGCGAATACCTGCTCGACCGGGGCCAACCCCGGCAGGTCCACAGCCGGCTCGTCGTCGTCCACGCCGGAGAACAGCGCCGCGTCCCTTGGGGTCGGGTCCTGGCCGAGCGACTCCCACAGCGCGGCCCGCCGGTCCAGCCTCAGGGAGCCGAAGGCGTCGGCGTCGGCCAGCGTCTCCAGCGCGGCCCGGCCGAGCCCCGCCCGGCGGGCCACGTCGGACACCGACCGGTACGGCCGCTCGGCCCGGCCGGCGACGATCGCAGCGGCGTCCACCGCCCGCAGCCCGCCGACCAGCCGCAGCCCAAGCCGCAGGGCGGGCGAGTCGCCGGGGGCCGGCTCCAGGGTGCAGTCGGCGTCGCAGGCGTTCACGTCCGCCGGCCGCACCGGGACGCCGTGCCGCCGGGCGTCGCTCACCAGTTGGGCCGGGGCGTAGAACCCCATCGGCTGGCTGTTCAAGAGCGCCGCCGTGAACGCCGCCGGGTAATACCGCTTCAACCAGGCCGACACGTACACCAGCAGCGCGAAGCTGGCGGCGTGACTCTCCGGGAACCCGTACTCCCCGAACCCGCGGATCTGGTTGAACACCTGCTCGGCGAACTGCCGGCCCAGCCCCCGCGCCTTCATCCCGTCCAAGAGCTTGGCCCGGAACCGCTCCATCTCCCCGGACCGCCGCCACGCCCCCATCGCCCGCCGCAGTTGGTCCGCCTCCCCAGGCGTGAACCCGGCGGCGACGACCGCCAGTTGCATCGCCTGCTCCTGAAAGAGCGGCACCCCGAGCGTCTTCTCCAGCACGGCCCGGATGGCGGCGTTGGGGTAGACCGGCACCTCCTCCCCGTGGCGGCGGCGGAGGTAGGGGTGGACCATGTTCCCCTGGATCGGCCCCGGCCGCATGATGGCGACCTCGATCACCAGGTCGTAGTAGCAGCGGGGCTTGAGCCGCGGGAGCATGGACATCTGCCCCCGGCTCTCGATCTGGAACACGCCAACCGTGTCCGCCGCGCAGCACATGTCGTAGACGGCCGGGTCTTCCGCGGGCACCGTGGCCAGGGCGAGCGGCCGGTCGTGGTGCCGCTCGACCAAGTCGAAGCAGCGGTGGATGGCGGTCAGCATCCCCAGCGCCAGCACGTCCACCTTGAGGATGCCCAGGGCATCCAGGTCGTTTTTGTCCCACTGGACCACGGTCCGGTCCGGCATGGCCGCGTTCTCGATCGGCACCAGCTCGCACAGCGGCCCCTTGGTGAGGACCATGCCGCCGACGTGCTGGGACAGGTGGCGGGGGAAGCCGATGATCTCGTTGACCACGCTGACGACCTGCGCCCCGACCTGGGACGCCGGGTCGATGCCGACGGCGGTGCACCGCTCGGCGAGCAGGGTCTCGGTGCCGTAGCCCTCGACCTGCTTGGCCAGGGCGTCCACGCGATCGAGTGACAGGCCGAGGGCCTTGCCCACGTCGCGGACGGCGCTGCGGGCGCAGTAGGTGATGACGGTGGCGGTCAGCCCGGCCCGGTCGCGGCCGTACTTGTCGTACAGGTACTGGAGCACTTCTTCCCGCCGCTCGTGCTCGAAGTCCACGTCGATGTCCGGGGCCTCGGCCCGCTCCCGGCTGATGAACCGCTCGAACAGCACGTCGATCCGGTCCGGGTCCACGGCGGTGACGCCCAGGCAGTAGCAGACGGACGAGTTGGCGGCGCTGCCCCGGCCCTGGCAGAGGATGCCGCGGGACCGGGCAAACACCACCAGGTCGTGGACGGTCAGGAAGTACGCCTCGTACCGCAGGTCCGCGATCAGGGCCAGCTCGTGCTCGACGAGCCGCCGGACCTTCTCGGGCACGCCGCCCGGGTAGCGGTCGCCCGCACCCTTCCAGGTCAGGGCGGCCAGGTGGTCGGCGGCCGTCGTGCCGGCCGGCACCAGTTCCTCCGGGTATTCGTACCGCAGTTCGTCGAGGGAGAAGGTGCAGCGGTCGGCGACCTCCACGGTGCGGGCGACGGCGTCCGGGGCGGCGGCGAACGCGGCGACAATCTCGCAAACCGGCCGCAGGTGCCGCTCGGCGTTGGGAAAGAGGGCGTGCGTGGCGGTCGCGACGGTCAGACCCGTGCGGACGGCCGTGAGCACGTCGTGCAGCGGCAGGCGGGCCGGCGAATGGTAGTGAACGTCATTGGCCGCCAGCAGGGGCAGCCGCGTCTCGCGGGACAGCCGCTGCAAGCGGTCCAGACGACAGGCGTCGTCCGGGCCGCGGGACAGCTCGGCCAGGAGGTATGCCCGGTCCCCGAACAGGTCGCGGTAGGGCCCCACGGACGCCGGGTCCGGGTCGATATCCGCCGGCGGGGCGACCCCGGCCAGCAATCCGTCGGCGTGGGCGGCCAGGTCGGCGAAGGTCAACTCGCAACTGCCCTTCTCGGCCCGCCGCCGGCCGGTCGTGATGAGCCGGCACAGGCGACCGTACGTCCGCCGGTCCGGTGCCCAGACCACGACCGGCAGGGCGTCGCTCAAATGCAACTCCGCGCCGACGATCAGCTTCAGCCCGTGCTCCTTCGCCGCGACGTGCGCCCGGACGACCCCGGCCAGGCTGTCCCGGTCGGTGACGGCCAGAGCGCGGTAGCCCAGGTCGGCCGCCGTGGCGACCAGCTCGTCGGGGTGGGACGCGCCTTCGAGGAAGGAGTAGTTCGACTTGCAGTGCAGCTCGGCGTAGGCGGGCACACGAATCTCCCCCGTCCAAGCGGCTCGGCCCCCAACGGCGCAGGACCACTGTGCGACGTGTACTACAGTTCACTTAGTTCGGGGGAAAGTCAACCTCGGTAGCGGGAATTCGCGGCCGGCGGCGACCGTCGCTGCCAATACAGGCCGCCCGGCCTTGGCGCCTCCAACTTCGGACGACAGAACCAATTGCGACGGGACGGCGGCGCGACGCCGCGGGGGCCGACAACGTCGTGTCACGCGGCAAGCGTTAGGTACTGGGGAGGGCGCGGCCGGTGGGTCGCCGGCTGTCCGCCCGGTCCGTCATTCGTGTACGCCCTCGCCCGGCCCGGCCCCGCGGCCGCCCCGGCGTCGGCCGGAGGTCCCTCCTCATGAGACGAGTTCCGTTGTGGCTCGTCGGCGTTGCCCTCGCCGCCGGCGGGGCCGGGCGGGCCGAGGCCGGCCTGGTCCAGTACACGGACCGGGCGGCCTTCACCGCCGCCGCAGCCGGCACCCAGACCATCGACTTCGACGGCATCGCGCCGGCCGGGACGACCGCCTATCGTGGGTCCGCGGTCACCGCCGCGGGGGTGACGTTCAGCGACGCGACGGCCCGGCTGTTCGCCGTCGACGGCGGATACACCTCGTTCGGGTACTCGTCCTCGACGGGGTCCTACCTGAACGAGAACACCGTCGGGGCCAACGCCGGCATCCTGGCCACACTCCCGGCCGGCGTTACCGCCGTCGGGGCCGACCTGGCCGACCTCGGGTTCGCAACGAACCGGCAGGTGTCGGTCGTGGTGACGACGGCGACCGCCGGGACGTACACCCTGACCGTTCCGCACAACCCGGACCGGGCGTTCGTCGGCTTCACGTCCGACGCGCCGATCACCTCGATCAGCTTCGCGGGCGACTGGTTGGTCGTGGACAACTTCACCTTCGGCCCGTCGGACACCAGCCCCGCCCCGGCCCCGCCGGCGGCCGCCCTCTTGGGCATGGCCGTGCTGAGCTTGGGCGGGTACGGATGGCGGCGATGGAAGGCCGCTGCCGCGTGACGTGCGGTGCCTGATGCTGTAGTGCGGGCCACGGGCGTGAGCCCCGGCCCGCCTGCTTTCCGCGCTGATCGGGCCGGCCGCACCAGCTGATATGGCGGAAATCCCGCCGTTTCGCTTACTGTTCACTTGACCACTGCCAGCCAGCCGGGCGATAATCACTTCATGCGGAGCCATTGAGCGTGGGCCACCGGAGGTCGCCGTCAACTCGGGATTGCGGCACGAGGGGGAGGGGTCGTGACTCGGGAACAACTGGCGGATGAGTTCAATGCCGCCCTGGCGGACGTGAACCACGACATCGGCCGGCGGGTGGCGGCCGCGGGCGAACCGGGCGAATCCAACCCCGGGGTGACCTGGCGATACCGGATTGAAGGGGACGGGCTCGCCGGCATTTCAGCCGCACTCGGCCAACGGCCGGCGGTGAAAGCCAAAATCGAGGCGCGTCTTCGCGAGCACGCCGACGACAACCGCCGGCGGATGATGGCGGTCATGGTTGCGGCGTGCGGCGCGGGCTATGGCTGCCTCCTCGCGGACTGGGAGCAAAACGCCGGGCGTCGCCCCGGTCCGTGGGACCACCCCGAAGGCCGTCGCCTCTTTGAAGAGGCGGTCGTCGGGTTCCGGGACGAGGACCACTACGGGTGCGTGGCGGAGATCAACGCGGCCGCGGGCGGCCGGTGCGTGTACGGCATTGATTTTAGCGCCATCATGTATGCCATGATGGTCCAGCCGGCTCTATTGCCGGCCCTGGCGGGCCTCTCCCACCAAGGAACGGCTGACCTCGGCAATCCTCCGGCCGCTTGTGATGCACGGGTCAATGTGGCGGCCAGTTGCGACCCTTCGACGCCCGTCGCCGGGAGTTGACCGGGGAGCGGTTCCGGGCCAGGCTGGTCGGCCGGAGCGAGCTGTAGCTGGCGGTGCGGCCGGACGGAAGGACCTTGCGAACGATCGGCAACCGATCTGGCCTCAGCGTCCAGACGGCCAGCGGATCATCCCGGTAGGCGGCCGAGCGAATGGGGCGGGCGAGGGTGGCCCCACGACCGGCGCCAACAGATCCGGCCCGTCGTTCCACACGTCGTTGACCAGCGTCGAGACCGGCACCGCTTCCAACTCCCCCGCCTGACACGGCCGCAGCAGCCGGCGAACGTCGTCTACGTCGGCGGCCGGGTCGAGCCAGCGGGCGAACACGGCCGGGCCGAGGACGGCCGGCATCCGGTCCTGAACCGGGCGGACCAGCTCGTTGGCCCGGGTGGTCAGGATGCAACACGTCAGGACGGGGCCGGCCGGCCCCGTCCACCGGTCCCACAACCCGGCGAACGTCATCGGCCCGCCGTCCCGGCGGCGGAAGTGATAGGGCGGCTCGCGCACCCCCTCCCGCGCCCACTCGTAGAACCCACTCGCGGGGATCAGACACCGGCGGTGCCGGACGCTGTCGCAGAACGCCGGCAGCTCGTGGGCGGTCTCGGCCCTGGCGGTGACGTACGCCCGCGGCCGGCTGCCGCGGGACCAGCGAGGCACCAGCCCCCAGCGCATCATCGCCAACCCGCGGGTGGTACGGTCGGGCTTCAAGCCGATGACCGGAACGAACTGCAACGGGGCGATGTTGAAGCGGGCGGGGAGCTGGGGTGCGCCAACCAGGTGGTAGTTGGCCGCCAAGTCGGGGGCGAAAGCGTCGAGGGTGTACCGGTTACACATAACCGACTCCGGAGAAGCCGGCCATGCTTGGCCATTCGACACCACCTACCGTAACTGTTCGCGCCCCGCGGCGCGTCGGTCAAGGGTCCGGATCCTCGATCGCCCGGTTACGCAGACTCTTCACCAGCTGGCTAGAGTTCGCCCATCGCCGGGGGCCGGCCCAGCGGTCCCATCGCCAATCGGCCGCGGCAGTCAGCCCACCCGCCGCCGCCAGCTGGCCGGGCGGACAGCCGCGCCCGATAACTTCACGGCGATCCGCCGCCCACTCGCCTTGAGGGCCGACGCCCGGCGGGCCAATACTGGCGGCCATGTCTACCACCCAACTGTACGCGCTTCCGGTCGGCCGATGGGTCCACGACGGCGTGTTCGACCTCGACGGCCAGGTCACGGCCTCCGACGGGGCCGGCTGCCTCACCATCCACTGGACCGACGGCACGGCCGACACGGTGATCGCACCCGACGACTACGACATCGACCTGAGTGAGTTCGCCGCCGCCCTGGAGGCGGTGGACATGCCGGAGCCGGTCGGGCGGTGACGACGAGCGGCATTTGCAGATAGAGTCGAAGGACCCATGACGACGCATCCCCCGCGTTGTCGTGGCCAGGGGGCCGGCCCGGCAGTGGCACGCCGGCCGGCCCCGGTTCCTTTCGTCGCGGCGATATCCGCCCCCGGCCAGTCTCCGCTACACTCCCACGCGGCCATCCCGTCCGACCGCCGGTCGCCGCTGCTCGCGTCGCGGCCGGTTGATGCCTGGGAAGTCGCCGCGGCGAACCCGTTGGTGAACACTTCGCGGGACCAGGGGCCGGAAGTGCTAGTGCCGGTGGCGAAGATGTGAGCGCGGCGGGCGTTGGGGGCGTGAGGCAGTCAGCCTCTGGGCGTCCATTCCGTCGGCCCGCGTGCGAGCGCCTCCCGCTCGGCCACCGCCGGCTGGCACCCGTACATCGTCTCCAGCGCCGCGGCGTACGCCCAGGCGGTGCCGTACGCCAGCCCGACCCCGGCCCCTGCCTCGCGCACCGTCGGCAGCCGCCCGGTGCGGCGGCGGAAGGCGACCGCCCAGACGCGCAGGCGGTCCACATGGGCAGGGATCGCGCCTGGCCTGTGGTCGTTGGGAGGGGACATGGAGCCTCTGGTTTCCGCCGCCGGGTATAGGTCAGCGCGCGGGCGAGCGCCCCACGCGGGGCGGCCGCCCCGCCGGAACGTGGGGGTAGCGGCCGCCGAATGCGGCCACCATAGGGGTACACCGGATTCGATCCGCCCGCCCGTCAGGCGGTCGACCGGAGACCGGTCCGCCCGCCCTCTTCAAGGAGCGTGTTCGTGACCATCGCCGAGCTGCACCTGCCGGTCGGGGCCAACGTCGCCTGGACGCCGTAAGGGAAAGGAGCGGATACACGGCCAGGTGGCCGGCACCGGGCCGGAGATCCGCGTGCTCATCCAGTGGGAAAACGGCATGGACGGGGGCGTGTCGCCGGACGACGACCTGCTGGGGTTCGCGGAGTGGCTGGAGCGGGTAGATGGGACTGACGCGGATGCGCCTTACGTCATCAGCCGGCGGGCGTCACGCCCCAGGGGGGCGGCAGCGGCGGCCCCGCGGCGTCCGGCGCACCGGCTAGGAGGACGGCCACGATCTCGTCGGCGGACATCCCCCGGTCGAGCAGCTCCTGCCGGAGGGCGGCGCCGAGCTCCGCCCGCCGGTGGCGGCTCCAGTGGGCGTAGAACCCCAGGAGAATGCCCAGGACGCCGCACAGGACGAGGCCCGAGACCGCCACCAGGCCGATGACCTCGCCGCCGTCAAGCTTGGGCCCTGACGCGATCATGACTGACTGCCTCCCGCCGCAGGATGCCACCCGGGCTATTCGGTCCGCCCCGGCCATTATTGTCGCCGGAGCGGCCCACGGCGACCGCTTTCCCGATGCACGCCCCGCCGGGCGTGGGCATCCTGAGCCAGTGCGGGTAGGGATGGTGGCCGTGGATGGCACCCGCCCCAGCCGCGCTGCCTGATGCCGTACGGATGGCTAGGCGTGGCGACTCCTGCCTGGCTGGCTGTTGGTGGCTGTCCGGGCGACTGGCAGCCCCGGCGGCCCGTGCCGCGCAGGCCGCGGCGGGCTAAATTAGTAGCCAGCGAGCCTTCTCCTGGCAATGACGCCGGGCGTCCTCCGCGGTCGTGCCGGCCGCGGCCTGTCCAGACCATCAACGCGACCTCGACAGCCGTGCCCGCGGGCGCGCCGCGTGCCCGCCGCGCCGCGGCCGGAGGCCGGACATGGACGCAGGCGAGACACCCGCGCCGACGGTTCTGGTCGTCGAGGACAGCGTCCTCGCCTCGGCGGGGATGGTAGCACTCCTCGGTCACTCCGGCTACATGGTGACGGCTACGAGCAATGGCCGCCTCGCCGGAGAGATCCTCGACGCCGGGCCGCCGCCCGACGCCATCCTCCTGGACATGTGGCTGCCGGAGGTGGACGGGTGGGACTTCCTGGAGTGGCTCAAGGACACGCCGCACCGGGCCATCCCGGTCATCATCGCCACCGGCACCGACGTGACCCCAGAGTGGGCCGCCGCCCACGGCTGCGCCGGCTTCCTCAAGAAGCCGTTGGGCCCGGACGACGTGCTGTTAGAACTCCGCCGGGTCCTCAGAGCCACCTGAACCCCTCGGCGACGCCGAGGAGACGGGGCCCGGCCACTCACCCGCCCCACCAGGCTCCGGAAGGGGCGATACCGGAACTTGCCGGCCGTGGCCCCGCTCGGCGTGGGCGACCCGAGCCCCGCCGGGCCGGTCACTGTGGCTTGATCACCTGCTCCCGCCCGTCCCGGTTGACGACCTTCAGGGACGTGGTCGCCCCCCGGGCGAGGATCTGGACGTGCGTCGGGTTCGACTCGCCCCCCAGGCTGACCACCGACCCGTCTTCGGTGACCGCGACCTTCACGTTCGGGGCGCCCTTGGAGTTGATCAGCCGCAGCAGCACCGTCTCCGGATAGCCGGTCGTCCCGTCCGGCATCTTGGCCGACGGATCCGCCGGGAACACCTTGATCATCGCCCGGATGCGGCCCTGGTCGTCCACGATCTCCAGGCCGCGGCCGCGGAGCACCGGCACATCTTCCGGGGCCGGCGCGGGGGTGGGACGGAGCAGGACGCACGCCAGGACGGCGAGGTTCACGATCGTCAGGCCGACGCCGAATCGCTGCGTTGTCATGACAGGTCGGCTCCACGAGGGTCGGGGCGAAACCGGGGCATTCGCCATCGCGGATGCCCGACCGGATTGGCCCCACTGTACCGCGGGTCGACCCAGGGAAATGTTGTTTATCGTTGGAGGAATCAACGGAATGCTTGCGTCCGCATGCAACCCTGGGGCAGCCCCAGCCCGGCAGTGGTCATCCGCTTGGGCACGGGCGTGCTGAGCAGATACAGGTAGGGGTGGCGGCGGAAACAGGCCGGCCCGGTGGCGGCATGAGATTACCTCGCCGGCTCGACCTTCGCACCGCTGACGGTCACGCGGAATTTGCAGTGCCAGGCGCCGTTGTAGACCGGGCCGCCGATCTCCCCGCCGTCCCGGATCAGCTCGAATGCCTCAATCACGCCCGACAGGACCACCGGCGACCCCTCGCGGAGAGTGTCCGCGACCTCGGGCGGCGGGGCGGGGAAGGTGGGGTGGCCGCGGGGCGGGACGGCCGCAAGGACATACGTCGAAGCCCCGCGCCTCGCGCCCCCTTTTCCGGGGGCCAGGGCGCCGGGGGCAAAGACCTTGAGGTCATCGGCGGGCACCGGCTTGGAGATCGGCCCTACCGTCACGCCGTTGCGGTCCGCGCGGACGACCTTGAGCGGCCACCGCACCTTCCGGTTGACGGCGGCCCGGAGTTTACCGGCGTACACCTCGAACCGCCGGTCGGCGGCCGGCCGGTCGCTCGGGTCGTCGGGCGTCGGGTATGCCAGCCGGAGGTGCCCGACCGCCCAGTCGAGGAGAGCGGCCGGGTCGGCCTCCGCGGCCGCGAGGGCCCGCGCCCCGGCGTCCGGGGGTTGATCAGAATTCGGCGGCTGGCCCAGGCCGTAGGCGAGGAAGGTCAGGGCGGTTGCCGAGGCAGCGGTGCGGGTGAACATGGCCGGGGCCCCCTTGAACCGCTCCCCCGTTCAGCGGTCCGCCCGAGGCTACCGCGCCGGCGGGGCGAGGACAATCGGTACGGCGGCCGGCGCTTACGCTCCACCCGGTCCGCGCCGCCGGTCCGCGAAGGTCGGCACACCCCGCCGGGACCGCATCACTCGCACGGCGTTCACCGGCCGGCCGATCCGCGCCCCGAGGTCTTCGTCCGCCATCGTTCCGAGTAGTGCCAGCTCGCCCGCCGTCCAGGGCCGCGCCGGCGGCCGGGCCGTCTCCCCCCGCGCCCGCCGCAGCCGCCGGCGCCGCAGGTAAATCGCGCCAATGGACCGCCCGGTACGGGCCGCCACCTCGGCCGGGCTCAGGCGGTCAAGCAGGGCGTCCTCCTCCTCTGACCAGGCCGGCCCACTGCCGCCCTGCCGGTTCCGATCCCGCGACTTCTGGGCCGCGCTCATCCGCGCCCGAGTTTCCGCGGACGGCACCCACCCGGTCCGGTCGAAGTGCTTCTTCAGGTGCTCCGGCAGGGGCTTGCCGCGCTGCGCGGCCCCCTTCCGGGCGTTGGCCTCCGGGGTATTCGCCGCCCGAACGGCCCGGGCCTGGACCTCCGGGGTGATGACCTCCCGGCAGTTGATCTGCCACAGGCGGCGGGAGCCGGCCGTCGAGCGCGGGACGCCGAGGGCGCGGCGGTAGAGGCAGACGGTCTGGGCGGACAGGCCCCACCAGTGGGCGACGGCTTGGGCCGATTCGGCACGGAGGGCGCGGGCCAGCCCGGCGGCCACGACCGGGGCCTTTGCCGGGCCCCGCTTGCCGACCGGCCACGGGATGCGGCCGGCCGTCATGCCGACGATCGTAACCTCGCCGCGGAGGTCGTCCATGACGACCCGGCCGTACCGCCACCGCGGGGCGCAGTAGGTGCCGAACAAAAGGCGGAAGCGGTCGGCGTCCGTCATGTGCGCACCATCCCGGCGGCGGCCGCCTGCTCGACTGCCAGCCGCCACGCTTCGAACTGAGTCCGGGCGTCCGCCCGGATCGCGTTGTCGCCGTTGGTGCCGGTGACGAACCAGCGGCTGCCCGCGGCCGCGTCGCCGATGGACCACCCGGCCCAGTGCAGGCGGGCGTAGCACTCGTTCACGATGGGCGGAAGCATGACAGAAGCGTAGCCGAGCCGCGCCGCCGACGCCAGCAAGCGGAAGGGTGTAATAGTTCGCCAGTCGGGTGGCAGCTGGCGAACCGTTGCGTTGTGCCGGTCAGTCCGCCCGGGAGCGGGAGTAGGTGACGATCACGCCATCGAGCGAAGAGGGGGACCGCTGCCGGCCCGTCCCATTCGCGCTCACCAGGAATGAGTTGGCGATTACCTGGATGGAGCCGGCAGCCGATGTGGCTCTGTCGCCGAAGGGTCAACGTGAAGGCGTGCGGTGTGCCGAGAGCCTAAGTCGCTGGAATGGCACCTTGATCTCCACCTTGTCGGCCTTCTCTTCGAAGGGGACGGCAATTGCACTAACCACCAGTGGATCGCCCATCCTGAGCTTCCCCGCTTGATTCAGGCGCAGGATGGTGGCGTTCAGCCCCACCATCATGTCGTATGGTGTCTTCGAACCGGTCGTCCCGTAGAAGCTGAACGATCCGACGAACTGCGGTGCCTCGGTGTCGGGCAGCGGCCGGCGCGGGTCGGCGTTTAAGTAAACCCGGACAGACGCGCGAATGGCAGGTGGCGTCATTCCGACGAAGGTCAAGCGAAGGGTGGTCTCCTTGTCACCGTCAGCAATCGCGCGAATTGCATTCTGTAGCTCGGCGCCGGGTTCTGTCGGGATTGCGACGGGAGTCGTTGCTGTGATCGGCCCCGGCGGGACAGCTTCGGCGCTCGGCGGATCGGTGGTCATCTTCGGCTCAGGTCGGGCGCGGCAAAGCTGCGTGCCAAACGCGAGGAGCGACATGAGGCCGACACTCAGGACACCGGCGGTGACGCGCTTCATGACATGACCCCTGCGGGGAGGGCGCCTCCGACCCCATTGTACCCGCCACGAGACAAGGCCGATACGCCGGCCGCTGGTCAGTGCCTAGACGCTAGCGCTCGTCGCAAGTTGCACGCCAGCCAGCCATTCACTCGACTGCTTCGAGCGTCACCTTGCTGGCAGCCAGGAAATACTCCTTTGGATTGCCGGTGAGGGTATCGATCGTCACCAAGCCGATCCGGGCGGTGTCGTCCGGGTAGTCGCGGCCGCCGTAAAGTCGGCGAAGTGCGGGCGTGGCATCAAGGTATCGCGAAACGGCCATGTCGGAGTGTCCGCCAGCGCGGTGACGCTCCCCGAAGAAGGAGAACGTTCCGACATGATGCAGGTCGGTCGGCGGCGTCCTCGGTGCAAGATAGTCGCAGTTGATGAACACGCGAACCGAGACGGGGTTCGTATCGTCGGGTAACGGGGCCACTCCCTCGATCTTGAGGCGGAAGGTGGCGGGGCGCTTCGCCTCCGGGTTGGCAGGGAGTTGGTTTAGGAGCCTTCGCAGGTCTGGTGGGACCTGAGCCTTCAGCTGAACGAGCTGAGGTGTTGTCGAGCCAGCATTTGACGTGGCCACTGCCGCCAATCCTGGTGGCACGCTGGTGGCGACGGCCCGCGGCGGTGGGGCGGCGAAGGTAACGGTTGCGGGTTCGGTGTCGTACCGGTATCCGAGCGTCCTCGTGTTCAACAAGCCGGCCGGCTTGAACTTTGCATTGCCTCCGGTTTTGTCCACGAAATCCATCTCCAGGTTGAGCCAGTCATTCTCCGACGGGTTGCTATGATTCCTCGACCACATTGACCAAATGCGGTCTATGTTCGCGTGGTGCGGCCAAAAAATCGGGTCCAGTGGCGACATCAAGTCTTGCATGTCTCCGCCGATGGAGTTGTGCACGTTGTTGTGAGGTTTGCTCTCCAAGTCGCCGAATCCGACGGCCGGACGTACGGTCCGAGACGGACTGCTGCCGAACGTCACGAAATCCGGCAGTGCCATGATGCCGTCCATCACGCGCTGACCGACGAACTCGGCGCCGATTGCCGCACCCCGTTTTATTCGTCGGGTTCCGTTGGCCAGGTCGTTGCCTTGCCCCCAAAAGTCGTCTGGGATCGCAGGATTCGCGGTCCAGTTCCAATAGGGCAACATGAACGCTGGCTTGTTGAGAAGCGCCCGGCAGATCTCTTCGAATTCCAATAGATAGGCTCGATGCCAGGGAAGGAAGAACCAGTTGCCATGCGGGCAGGAGTTCTGATGGATGGTCGCCTGGTATTGCCAGCTGCGTTTGTCGCCCGGGTCCTTCTGCCTCATTTTCCCGACGACGGTGCGGTAGTCCGCCAGGTCTTGAGCCGCGTCCCGTGACGTAATGTCCCTTCGAACTCCGGGCGCAGGCTGGGCAACCGCTGGGCCGACCAAGGTGCTGGTGGCAATCGTAGCGCCTGCGGCAGCGAGGAACTCGCGGCGTGTGGTGGACGACATGGATTCTCCGGACGCCTTTTGGATGCCGTAGCGAGACGAGCCGTCACGAATATGCTGCACGTTGCGCGGGGATGCAACAAAAAAATGGTGAGGCCTGGCATCCTTTGATTTGCGAACTCAGGTCCGATTGATGTCCGCGCTTGTGAGCCTGCGGACGGCATTACCCGCGCCCGCCGCCGCGGTCTATTCCTTAACGGGCCGGCCGCGGCCCCCCCCGCGGGCCGGGGGCACGTCGCCCCGGCCGCGCGGGTCATTTCTTCCGCCGCATCGCCGCAGGCGGTTCCGCAGGCCCTTGGGCCTACCGTGGCTGACTCCGGCGGACGAACCGCCAAAGCCCGGCGGCGGCTGCGCCGAGCAGCAGCGCCGTGCCCGGCTCCGGCACCGCGACAAGCTGCGGCACGAACGGCTGGCTGCCGCCCGCGAGCGTTCCGACCGGGTCCAGGTTCAGGTTGAAGACGCCGGGTCGAGCGTCCGGCTCCCGACTAGCAGGCGGCCGTCGTCCGTTAGGAACAGGTCGTCCGGGCTATCGTACGTCACGCTCCGCTCCACCGCGCCCGTCGTCCCGTTGACCCGCATGAGCCGATACTGATTGCCGGTATAACCGAACATCGTGACGTAGATCGTGTCCGTGGCTGGGTTGTACGCGAGGCCACGAGCCCCGCTCAGCGTGGCGGACGGGCCGGACGCAATGACCGTCCGGACGACCGCCCCGCCGGGGGTGATTTCGTCCAGTTGGGCGTCCGACAGGACCAGCAGGTTGCCCGACAGGAGCGGGGCGATGTCGGTGACCGAGCTGTTGGTGTATACGACCGTGCCGTTCGGGCTCCCGACGGTGAACTGGCGCAGGTCGTTTGCCCCGGCCACGAAGAACTGGCCGTTGGAGCCGAAGCCGATCTTGCCCCCGTACAGTGCCCCGTTCAGGAATTCGGTGCCGAAGTAGGTCTGTTGGACATTCCCCGCCGCGTCGACGGCCACCACCCGGTAGCCGCCCGTGGGCCCGGCGACGGTGGCGTAGACCAGGCCGTCGCTGCCGTAGGTCAGGCCCCTGACCGAACCGCCGTTCGCCCCGGGCAGGGTGAAACTGGCGACGAACGTCCCGGACGGCGTGTAGTGGCTGACGGTCGGCGAATCGTCCGCGGTGTAGATGTCGCCCGGCACGAACACCTGCCCGCCGGCCGTCGAGGCCCACACGACCGACAGGGCGGCCGACCAGATTTGTACGGCGGGGCGGCGTGGCACGACACTCTCACGAACGGGGATCGAGTGCGGCGGTTTCGGTGGCGAAATCCGCCTGAGGGTAAGACGCCCGCTTAGCGAAGGCCAGTATGGATTTCCCGTACTCCCCCGTTCCCTTCTCCCTGGTGCGGGCGGCGGGTAACGCCGCCAGCGTAACCGACCGCGGGGGCGGGGCCAGCAGATGAGCACCTCAGGCGGTATGGGCCGAAATCGGGGCAAGCGGGGCGGTCATGGGCGGTGCATTCCGACGGCGGCCGCCTGAGCGGCGGCCATGCCACGAGCGTAGCCGAGGCGGGCGGCGGACGCCAGCCGGTGAATAGCTCGGATGCTGCGATTTGACTGGTCGCAGCTGTCCAACCGGCCTGGGTCGCCGGACACGGCCCCAACCGCGCCCGTCGCGCATGCCCGGCTCTGGCCAGCGCAAGTCGCTCCAATGCTGCCGACTACGGGGTGCGTCACGCCGGCTGCCACCGCTCGGCGTCGGGTAACGACGTGGCAGCATCACTCGGCCGGCGCCTGCCCCGGCTTGACCGCGAACACCTTCACGCTGGCGGCGTAGTCGTTTACGTCGTACCGGCTCAACAGGCCGGCCAGCCGGCCGTGCAGATCGGCCCCAGCGGTTGCGGGTGCCGGCCCACAACATCCGGAGTCCGCGACCACCGGCAGGCCGCCGGCGGGCGCCATCGCCGGCGAGCAGCAGCCGGACTGGTTCTCCACCTTGGCGTAGGCGTTCAGGTCCGCCCCGGTGTCGATCAACTCGACGTGCGCGAACCCGGCGTCGGCTAGCTGGCGACGGTAGTCCTCGATCAGCACGGCCCCAGCGATGCACCCGACGTAGGCCATGATGTCCCCGGCCACCTCGGGGGGCAGCGGCTTCTTCAGCGCGATATCGCTGATGGCCAGCCGCCCGCCCGGCTTGAGCACCCGGGCGACCTCCCGGAACACGGACGGTTTGTCCGGGGCCAGGTTGATGACGCAGTTGGAGATGACGCAGTCTGCCGAGGCGTCCGGCAGGGGCAGCTTGTCGATGGTGGCGTGGTGGAACTCGACGTTCGTTGCCCCCGCCTTGGCGGCGTTCTCGCGGGCCAGATCGAGCATCTCCGGCGTCATGTCGATCCCGATGGCCTTGCCGGTCGGCCCGACCTTCTTCGCCGCCAGGAGCACGTCCAGCCCTCCGCCGCACCCTAGGTCCACGACGACGTCGCCGGGCCGCAGGTTGGCCGTCGCGGTCGGGTTGCCGCAGGACAGGCCCATGTTCGCCCCGGCCGGGATGGACGCCAGTTCTTCGGCCGAGTACCCGAACGCCTCGGCCACGGCCCGGACGGCGGCGTGGTCGCCGGACAGCCCGCTGGTGGCGACGGCCCCGTACTTGGACTTCACCGCCTCTCGGATGTCGCTCGCCATGTCGGTTCCCTCACGGGCGCGTCAACGGATCCTTTACCTGCCGTTCAATCGGGCCTCGGCGTTACTTGGGGCTGCTTTGAACGCCGATCAACCGGCGGGCTTGCATGGCGACGCTCATCATCAACCGGCCCATGTCGTCCCGCCGCTCGGCGTACTTCGCCGCCTCGAACGCCGCCCCGTCGTAGGCCTTCGGGTCCTCGTACGGGACGGCGATTCGCTTGCTCGCCCCCCGGACCGTCGGGCACGATGCGTCGGCCTCGCTACAGACGAGGACCGCGGCGAAGTTGGACTGGGGGTTGGCCGCATCGGAGTAAAGTTTCGAGTACTCCGTTGTCTCCATGTTTGTGCCCCAGCGGACGCGGTAGGCCGGGTTCACCTCTCCGGCCCCGCCGCGGGGTGCCTCGTTCCCCGTCGCCTCCACGTCGACGCCGATCTCCCGCAGCGCGGCCACGGTCCGCAAATTGAACGCGCTCGGCTTGGTCCCGCCGCTATAGAACCGGAGGTCCGGTAACCCGTAGTATGCCGCCGCGATGTTTCCCATCGTGGCGCCAAGAATGCTCCGGCGGGAGTTGCCCGTACAGACGACGACGACGCCGAGCGGCTTCCCGGCCTGGTAGTTCTTGGTGACCCAGCTGGCGAGTTCGCCGATACCTTCGTGGTGACGGGCTTCGATCATGTCGAACTGAGTTGTCAGGAGGTCGGCGTGGCGGCGGGTCTTGTCGTTCAGTCGGCCCCGCGTCGCCGGCGTGGCGTTGCGGACGGCGGTTTCCATGTTCTCCCTCGTGAGTAGCGGCCGGTTCCCGACGATCCCCTTGAGGATCCGCCGATCGGCCTCGTCCCCTACGGCCGGCGAGAACCCCGCCTTGTCCCTCAACGCCAACGTCAACGCAACTTTGAGGGCCCGGTCGTTGCTCGGCACCAGGACGTCGGGCGAGGCATTCTGATGGGCGTACCAGATGGCTGTGACGAGCGGGCTCGCGGGCTTGTCCGACGCCGTTTTCTCCGGTTGGGCGACCGCCGGCAAACCCAGTCCGGGCATGGCGGCAACGCACAACAGCCAACGCCGAGTCCACGTCATGGGAATTCTCCACGGAAGGACCGGGCAGTCCTCGGAGGAGTCGCGGGACGACCGCCCCGACCTGCGTGTCGTTGACGACCACGGCACTCGTCCCACCGAACCCGAGGCAAAACGCGCCGACCGAATTGGCGGCGGGCGCCCGCCACGTCACCCCGCGCAGCCGCGCACGGCGCGTTCGGTCAGTCCCGTCCGGTTGCCCACTTCCTCCGTCAGACACCACCCCTGGTCGAGCAACCCGGACACGCACCGGTCGACGAGTCGGTAGTAGACGTTGGTGCCGTCCCGGCGGGACGCCACGATCCCCAGGTCGGACAGCCGCTGAATTTGGTTGGAGACCGCCTGGGGCTTCATCCCGATCGCCACCGCCAGGTCGGTGACGCAGAGTTCTTCGGCCCGGACCAGGGCGTGCAGGAGTCGTAACCGGGTGTCGTTGGCCAAGACCTTGAACACCGACGCCAACCCGCCCGCCAGGATCGGCGACATCAGCGGCCGCTCGCGGAGCGGTTGCCGCAGCGGACAACCGGCCACGCCGTGCGGTTTCGGCTTCGGCATGAGGAATGTCCTCCACGAATACACTACTCGGTGTATCCATTTCGACAAGTACGTGGTTGTTTGCGTCTCGGTACAAGGCATCGGGCCGTTCAAGATAAACGAGCCCGCGCACTGGTTCATGGCGCGATCAGCATACGACGTGCTGGCTGGACAAGGCCCGTGCCAGTGAGACTCAGGTGAATTGCCCCGAGCGGTCGCCCTTATTAACAGCGGCCCCAACCGCGCGGCCGCTCCGCGGGCCGGGGGCCGCTGTCGCCCCCGGCCCGCGCAAATCATCCCGCAGCCCGGCCAGGTCGATCGATCCCGGCAGCTTCGCCGGCGGCTTGGTGTGGGCCGGTCGCCGCGGCCATTAAATCCTTGACGGGACCCCGTTGCGTAGGTCTACTACCGAGAAGTACCTGACCCCACGCCCCGCGGGTGCGTCATGCTATCCGCCCAATGCCCGCACTGCCAGCGGACCGTGAAGATCCAGGAACGTCTGGTCGGCAAGCGAGTCGCCTGCCCCAAGTGCAAGGGCGTCTTTCGGGTGAGCGGCCCGGACGAAGCCGACGACGGCCCCGACCGGCCGCCGGTGTCCGCGAGCCACTACGAGCCCGACGATGAGCCGCAACGATCGTCTGCGCCGTTGGCCATCGCCATCATCTCGGCGGTCGTCGTCGCCGGCGGCTTGGTGCTGATCTTCACACTTGCCAGCCGCGGGAAGAACAACAGCCATTCGGCGAATCCGCCTCGGCCAGAAGCCCGGCGGCTGAATGACCAGCCCGCCCGAGCGGCGAGTTACGACGACCAGGAAACCGTACCCAACGCGATCGGCGCCGCGATGGGCGGCCTGCTCTGCTTCACGGTCCTGATCGTCTGGCCCATCCTCTGGATCGGGTCGCTCATCTGGGTGGCCATCGACGCCCGCAACCGCGGCGAGGACAACTCGGTGGTCTGGATGATCGTCGTTTTCTTTACCGGCATTCTCGGCCTGATCGTCTACCTGCTCGCCCGGCGGCCGGGCACGCTGACAACGTGCCCGAACTGCCAGAATCGGCGATTGGCCTATGCCACCGTCTGCCCACACTGCGGCGTCCGCCAGCGGGTCCCACGCCCGGAAGACTGAAGTCGCTCGCCCGGTCGCTACTTCCGCCCGCGGCCGCCCTTCTTTGCCGGCGGCGGCTCGACCGACATGTCCTCGCACCCAGCGAATGCCGTGCAGTCCACGCCAAGGGCGCGGGCCAACTTGAGCACGTTCGGGAACGACGGCGTCCGGCGGCCGAGGCCGTAATCGTGAACCGTCCCGAAGGGCAGGCCGCAGGCGTCGGCCAGCTTCGCCTCGCTCAGACCGGCCGCCTCGCGAAGTTCCCGCATCTTCTCGCCGAACGTCATCGGCCGCCCTCAGCAGAAACCGTGCCCATACCCCATCTTAGCGGCAATCGCCACTAGAGGCAATTGCCACCGGGCGGGATCCCTAGAAACCAACTAGGTGCTATTGCCACTGGTGGCAATAGCCACTAATATAGGGGCGGTGGTGATGAGTTGGGCCGGCGGCGGCTGCAACCGCCCCGGCCCGTGGCCCGAACCCCGTTGGAGGTCGAGCATGACCGGTCTACCGTCCCCCGCCCGCCCCATCACCCGCAAGCCCGTCCGCACCATCCGTTGGCTTGACCCGGCCGGGCACACCGTGTTCGCCATCTGCGAGACGAAGGCCGGCACCCGCACCCCGGCGTACACGGTCGAGGACGTGTACACGGTGACGGAACTGGAATCGCCGCTCGGCCGGGCCTTCCACCTCGTCAAGCACGGCCCCCGCGGCGGGACGCCGGACACCGAGCATGATGTGCTACTGGCCGAGGACGGGTGCCGGTGCGACTGTCGGGGATTCGAGCACTACGGGCACTGCCGGCACGTCGAGGGGCTGACCGCCCTCCTGGCCCGGGGCGCCGGGCCGGCCGGCCGGCACCAGCCGGCGTCGGTCGCCGCAGCGGCCTGACGCGACGCCACGGACGGCGGACCAAGGGCGCGGACGCCTCATCTTTCCCCTGACGGAGTACACGACCATGACGACGAACGTGACCCCAAGCCCCTCGACCGGCCGGCCGCCATGCCCGACCTGCAACGCCCCGACGTACCTGTGGGACCGAGCCACCGGCGAGCGGGTGTGCGTCAACTGCACCACCTTCCGCCCAACGGGCTCCTCCGGCAATCGGCCTCGGCCGGCCGGGTCATCCGCCGCTGTCCGCATCCGGCGGGCGGCCTGACCGCGGCAGCCGTATCCTGCCCGCGGGAGCTGCCCCGCGGGCCGTCCTCCCAAGGCCGAACGCCCTGTGTAGTTTGTTACCTGCCTGACCGACCTGCGCGGAAGGACTTCCGCCCCCTTGCCGACGACCCCGACGACCGGCTCGCGGCGCTCAAGTGGCTGCTACGGCGCCTGCCCCGGCAGGCCCACGTCCTCGCGGCCCGGACGCCGGTGCTCGTCAACGTCCAAGGCCGCAACCTCGGTCGTGGTGCCGGTCAACCGGCTGTCTGACCCACCGCCAGTCTCGCGGCCCGTGCCGGCACCGGTAGGTGTGGCGGAGCCGCCCCCGGCCTGCGTCGTGTTCCTGGAGGCGGAGGTGTCTGGCAGGCGATCCTGACCAACAATCCGGACGCCAAACCGCCGAGCTGCCGGTTGCCCGGGTGACTTTAGCTCGTCGGACCATTGACCGGGAATTCACTAACCGCCGGTTGACTCGATGGACCTGTCACCTGCACAAAACACGCCCGAACGAGTCTCCGCTCGCAGACGCGACAAACGCCGGTGGCACCGGCGAATTGTTCCCCTGAAAGAACTTGGTCACACTTCCGACATCGCCGGGGCGGTCCGGCCGGCATGCCGCTGTCTTCGGCGTCAGTTGGCGTCGGCGTCATCGGTATCCTCATCGGGTACGATGGCGAACGGCCGTACGGCGACGGTCTCGCCATCACAAATCACCCGAACAGAGTAAATGCCGTACACGGGAAAGGTGATGTCTTGCAACCTCGCGCACTTGTTGATGATCTCGTACTCCCCGTCCGGTTCGATCGCCCATTCGGCAGTCGCCGCCACTTCCAGATTCTCGTCGCCTACCACGATGCGGTATTCGTGCTGCCCGGCCGCCAGGCCGGTGACCTCCCAGTAAACCCACAGCCGGGATAGGGTGAACGGCAGATCGTCCGCCACAGCGCCATGTCGGAGCCCCATTAGCCCTTCAATGAATCCATCCGCGCCGCGCTTTATCTGCTCGCACGTCAAGAGCGCGAGCGTGACTGGCTTTTGCCGCGTGGCCATTGGCTTGACCTCTGGCGGGCACGCCCGCCCGCCGCCGGCGGGAGGTCAGTTCCGCACGGCAGCGGGCGAGCCGACCGGGTAGCTACTCCCGGCGTCCCGCGTGAGGCTGATTGTCACATCACAACAGCCAGCACATCAAGCCCGATGTTGACAGCATCCTTCTGTTAGCGCCATCACCGACCGCTCGCCCAGCCGGCCCCGCCGCAGCAAGCCGTTGGCGATCCGGCAGCCAGCCGTCACTGCACGTTCGCGTCAACCGTCAGGGCGTCCACCAGTACGGTCACGTTGGCGTTCTTCGCCGTGGTCGCCACGCTGCCGTAGTTGGTGACCGTCTGCGGGCTGGCGGCGTGGATGGAATCCTGGCCCGGAGCGGCCACCAGCGTGCAGCCGTCCAGAATCAACGTCCCGCCGCTGACCACTACCGGGAAGCCCGACGGGTTCGCCGACGTGTCGATCCGACATTTGACCAGTCGCACCGTGCCGCCGCTGATGACGACGCCACTGCCGCTCTGAATGACGATCTCCGTCCCGGTCAAAGTCAGCGCGCCGCCGGACACGTTGACCGCTTCGACCACGCCGCCCAGGTCCTCAAACTGGGGGACGGTGGCCCGGACGGTGCCCCCGGTCATGAGGATGAACCGCTCGTAGGTGGCCGTGACCTTTTGGGCAGTCAACCAGAGCTGCGTGTCGGCGTCCACGTTGTCGCCGTTGGCGTAGATCACGCCGAGCGTGCCGCCCTGGCTCGTCGTGCAGCCGGCGAGCTTCTGCGCGGTGACATACGTCTTGCCGCCCTGGACGTTGCACGCGACGTTGTCGAACGAGATCAGGTTGGCCTCGACCCAGACCTTCGCCTCCGGATTGAAGGTGACGTTGAGGATGCCGCCGGAGCCCGTGTTGGCGGCGACGGTGCCGGTGATGCTCTGCGCCGTGATCGTCAGGTCGCCAACCGCGGCGACGAAGTTGTCGCTGAGAATCGCGGCGCTGACGCCGACGCCGGCCGGCGTGGTTTGGACGATCTCCTTGGCCTCGACCCGGAGGGTCCCGTCGGTCCACCAGATCGCGGCCGTCGAGCCGACGCCGGATCCGGGGGTGTTGACGATCCGCTCGGCCTCCAGGAAGACGGTGCCAACCTCCGTATAGACGCATTCGCTGAACGTGCCGCCGGCGACCGTGTTCGTGAGCGTGCTACAACGGAGGTCGATGCGCGAGGACGGGTTCAGCGTCCGGAGGCAGGACGCTTGTTGGCCGCTGCCGAGCGTCCCGGCCAAGGTCAGGTTGCCGTGGCCGCCGACGACAAACGTCATGCCATTGCCG
>DASXAN010000812.1:0-1815 GCA_036406755.1 Gemmataceae bacterium | reverse complement strand
GGACGTCACACCCCGGCGGCTGGCCGGCCGGGAACGACTTGAACACCGCCGGCCGCTCGGCCCCCAGGTGGGCCTGGTAGCGGGCGATGACGCCCCGCCGGGGCAGACGGCGGACTTCGATGAGGTCATCGAGATAAATCTCGACAGCCCGCTCGAACAGGTCGGTCCGCGCCCGCGCCCTGTTGACCTCGTCCCGCAGCCGCTCGCGGGCGGCCTCCGGGTCATCGGCCTTGACCAAGTAGGTGAAGTACCCGGCCACGTCCGGGTCGCCGGCGGGGCCGGCCGCCTCGGTGAACGAGCAGTGGGCTAGGTAGAGCACGGCCTTGCCTCCGGGCGCAAAGAAGTGTCCCGCCGCGGGCCGCGCGTGTCGCCCAGTCACGTGCGGCCCCGCCCGGCGGGACGCACCGGTTGTACCACGCCGCCGGGGCCGACGCAAACGGATTGGGGCTCAGCCCCAGGGTCTTTCAAAGGTCCTAGCCGGCGGTCGTGCCGGGGGTTAGAACGGGTGGCGGGAGGACCCCGCCATGTCGCGCCGTCAGGACGATTCGCTCTACACCGCCTTGACCGCCGTGTTCGACGGCCGCCGCCGGCGGGGCCGGCTGTACCCGCTGCCGCCGCTGTTGACGCTGACGGTGGTGGCCATGCTCTGCGGCTGCCGGACGCTCACCGCGGTGGCCCAGTGGGGCCGGGATTACAACCCGTGGCTGGCCCTGCTCGGGTTCCGCAAGCGGACGGCCGACGGCACCCGGTACCGCAGCCCGTGCGTCGGGGAGTTGTCCACCGTGTTCGCCCGGCTGGATGTGGCCGCGTTCGAGGGGGTGCTGGCGGCGTGGCTGCAGGCCGGCGGGGCCGGCGGGGTGATCGCCATCGACGGCAAGCGGCTGTGCGGGTCCCGGCGGGGGGCCGTCCCCGGGGTCCACCTCGTCGCCGCCTACGACGCCGACCGCCGCGGGGTGCTGGCCCAGGTGGCGGTCGGGGACACGAACGAGGCGAAGGCGGCGCTGGCGCTGCTGAAGCTGGTCCCGCTGGACGGGGTGGTGGTGACCGGCGACGCGGCCTTCACCCAGCGGGAGTTCTGCCAGGCGGTCATCGACGGCGGGGGCGACTACTTCGTCCCGGTCAAGGACAACCAGCCGGAGTTGAAGGAGGCGATCGCGGCCGGGTTCGCCCGGGCTTTTTCCCCCGCGGGAGCGGGCCGACCGGCGGGCGGTTGACGACCTGGCCGAGACGACCGACAAGGGCCACGGGCGGGTCGAATACCGGCGGCTGCGGGCCAGCCCGCGGCTGGCCGGGTACCTGGACTGGCCCGGCGTCAAGCAGGTGTGCGTGGTGGAGCGGACCCGGCGGGCCAACGGGGCGGAGCACACGGAGACGGTGTTCGCGATCACCAGCCTGGGCCGACACCGGGGCCGTGCCGGGCGGCTGTTGGCCTTGGCCCGCGGGCACTGGCGGATCGAGAACGAGTTGCACTGGGTCAAGGACGTGGTCCTTGGCGAGGACGGCTGCCGGGTCCGGACCGGGGGCGGGCCGCAACTGCTGGCCGGCCTACGGAACGCGGCCCTGCGGCTGCTGCACCGCGGCGGGTTCCACCGGATCGCCGCCGCCCTCCGCCACCTGGCCGCGTTCCCCGAGAAGGCCATCGAACTGGTTACTCGCCCAACGACTAAGGACCTTTGAAAGACCCTGGGCTCAGCCCGCCGGCCCCCGGTTGCGGGCGACCGCGGCGCGGCACTCCGAGCAGAGTTTGACGGCGCCGGGCGGCGTGCCGCCCCGGTTGGTCACCGCCTCGGTCCGGTCCCTGGGGACGTGGCACCG
>DASXAN010000811.1:0-3638 GCA_036406755.1 Gemmataceae bacterium | reverse complement strand
GCCCCCCTCTCCCACAAGGGGAGAGGGGGGAGAAAGAGAAGAGAGGACTCCAACTTCCAGCGCCTGCAGCGCCCGCCGGGCGTCGCCGTCGCTGACCTCCGCCAGGAAGTCCAACGCCTCCTCGTCCGCCGTTACCGGGATGTTGCCCAGCCCGCGCTCCTTGTCTTCCAATGCCCGCCGCAGGATCGCCTTGACGTCCTCCCGCGACAGCGGCTCGAACGTGAAGATCGTGCTCCGGCTCAACAGCGGGGCGTTGATGGCGAAGAACGGGTTCTGCGTCGTCGCCCCGATCAGCGTCACCGTGCCGGCTTCCACGTCCGGCAACAGCACGTCCTGCTGCGCCTTGTTGAACCGGTGCAGCTCGTCCAGGAACAGGATCGTCCGCCGGCCGGCCGTCTCCAGCTCGGCCGTCGCCTCCTTGAGCACGTCGCGGACTTCCTTGGTCCCGGAGCTGGTGGCGTTCAGACTCACGAACCGGCAGTGCGTCTGGTTGGCGATGACATGGGCGAGTGCCGTCTTGCCCGACCCGGGCGGGCCGAAGAACACCAGCGACCCGAGCCGGTCGGCCGCCAGGAGCCGGCGGAGCAGCTTGCCGGGGCCGAGGAAGTGTTCCTGGCCGACGAACTCGTCCAGGGTGCGGGGCCGCATCCGGGACGCCAGCGGCTCGGCCCGGCGGCGGTTGGCGGCCCGCTGTTCGTGGAACAGGTCGATGGGACGGCCCTCCTCTGGGGCCATTTTATCGTCAAATCCGGCACTGCCCTCACAATTCCTGAACATACGTCCCGCAACTGGCCTTCCGTCCCCCGGCCCGGCCGTGGTCTAATCCGCGGGCACAGGCAATCCCTTACCCCCTCGCCCCGTGTCCCCGCAAAGGAGGCACCGCATGTCCCGGATCGCGCTCGTGGCCGTGGCCCTGGCCCTGTTTGCCGTCACCGCCCTGGCCGAGGACAAGAAGCCGACCGCCCAGGAGCAAGCCATGATGGCGGCGTGGATGAAACACTCCACCCCCGGCGAGTTCCACAAGAAGTTCGAACCGATGGCCGGCACCTGGACGTACACCGCCAAGTTCTGGATGACCCCCGACGCCCCGCCGATGGAGATGACGGGCAAGGCCGTCCGCAAGCTGATCATGGACGGCCGGTTCCTCCAGGACGAAGTCGTCAACGAGGGCAGTGCGATGCCGTTCAAGGGGTTCGGCCTGATGGGCTACGACAACCACCTGAACAAGTACGTCATGAGCTGGATCGACTCAATGAGCACCAGCATCATGCAGGCGACCGGCGAGGTCAGCGCCGACGGCAAGACGTTCACGTTCACGCACGACGACTACGACCCGATGCTGAACAAGACGCTCAAGAGCCGGGACGTGACGCGGATCACCGGCCCGGACACGTGCACGAGCGAGTTCTACCGGACGATGCCGGACGGCAAGGAAGTGAAGGGCGGGGAGATTCACTTTACCCGCGCGAAGAAGTGACCCCTGGTTCGCCGCGACGCGGAGGCTTTGCGGAGCGGAGCGCGCTTTGACAATCTCGCGCTCCGCTCCGAAGACTCCGCGTCGCGGCGAACCGCCTACCCAATACTCCCGTCGCTCGGCGCCGCCGGCACGTACGCCGTCGTCTCCGCCCCCTCCGCCGGCTCCCCGTCCCGCACCGCCGGCACCGGCATGAACGCCCCGCTCTCGCTGCTCCGCAACAGCCCCCGGCTCTCGAAGCTCGCCAGGTCCTCGATGATCACGCCGACGTCCTGGTACCGCTCCTCCCGGGTGCGGGCGAGCATCCGGCCGAGGATGACGGCCAGCGGCACCGGCAGGTGCGGGGCCGCGTCCGTCAGCCGCGGGGCGTCGGCGTGCGTGATCCGTCGCATCAGCTCCGCCGGCTTGGCGTGCTCGAACGGCAGCCGGCCGCTGAACACGTGGAAGAACGTCGTCCCCAGCGAGAAGATGTCCGACCGCTCGTCCAGGTGCTCGCCTCGGGCCTGCTCCGGCGACATGTAGTGGGGAGTGCCGTGGACCGCCCCGGGCGGCCGCTTCGCCGGGTCGTCCGCCCGCACCCGCTTGAACAGCCCGAAGTCGCCGACCTTCACGTTCCCGTCCGCGGTCAGCAGCAGGTTGTGCGGCTTCAGGTCGCGGTGCAGGACGGCGTTGCGGTGGGCGTACCGCAGGGCTTCGAGCGCCTGCCGGAACCACCGCAGCCCGAGTGCCAGCGCCGGCGGCCCCTGCTGCGTCAGCCAGCGGGCCAGGTCGCCGCCGGCCTCGTACTCCATGGCGATCCAGCCGAGCACGCCGGACCCGCTCGGCTCCGCCCCGGCCGCCAGCACCGGCACGATGTACGGGCAGGTGAACTGGGCCAGCACGACGGCCTCCCGGGCGAACCGGGCGGCCAGGTCGCTGTCCGGCGGGCTCTCCTCCCGGGCGATCTTGACGGCCACGGTCCGGTCGAGGCTGATCTGCGTGGCGAGGTAGATTTCGCTCATGCCGCCGGTGGCGAGCCGGCGTTCCAGGCGGTAGTCGCCGCCGAGGACCAGGCCGGTGGAGGCCCGCAGGGCCGTATTTAGCCCCCGGTCAATGACCGGGGGCAAATTGGATTGGGGCAAACTGGAGTGGGCGGCCGCCGCGGCCTGGGCGTCGAGGAACTCGCCGCGGGCCAGGTGGGCGAACGCCGGGGCCAGCCGCTGCCGCAGGGCGTCGGCCAGGTCTGCCGCCGGGTGCGGGTCGCGCGGCCCGGAGACGCGGAGGATGATGACTGACAGGCTCGGCTCGGGCGGGTCGGCCTCGGGGTCATCCTCGTAGGAGGCGATCTGCACGTCCTCGAGGTCGAACCGGTCGGCCGCCAGGGCGGTGGTGACGCAGGCGACCGACCCCGACAGGTTGGCGCAGCCGACGACGACCTCGTACACCTGGGCCCCGAGCGGCCGGACTTCGACGGCGACCGGCTCGTCCGCGGTGACGTCCGCCAGGAGCTTGACGTGGCGGGCGATGTCGGCGGCGGCGAACCGCTCGAAGTAGGCGGCCGGCATGCGGCGGAGGTGCCGCTCGACGAGGGCGGGGTCGAGGTGCGAGCAGAGGCCGTGGATCAGATCGAGCGGGTTGAGCATGGGGGAGTTATTGTGCCGATCATGGCCGGCAGCGCCAAGGTTGGGTGTCCCAAGCCCACCCGCGGCGGCGGGTAGGCTTTGATCTCACATGAGTTACAATCGCGCCATGCCCATCTTTCTCTACGGCACTTTGCTGCCCGCCCTGGTCCGCGGCCCGATCGCGGCGGCCGTGGCCCGCTTGCGGCCGCTCGGCCCGGCGACGGTCCCCGGCCGGCTGTACGACCTCGGCCCGTACCCGGCGCTGGTATCCGATCCAGCTGGCGCATTACGGGTGGCCGGCGAGCTGTTCCAGCTGCCGGCCGACGCGGCCGACTTGCTGGCGGAGCTGGACGAGTACGAGGGGACGCAATACCGCCGCGTGGCGACGACGGCGGCGCTGCCGGACGGCCGGTCGGCGGCGTGCTGGGTGTACGAGTACGCCGGCGACGTGACCGGGGCGACGGCGATCGTGTGCGGCGACTACCGGCGGTGGGTTGGTCGCACGGGGTCCGACCGCCCGGACCGGCGATGACCGGCGAGCGGGGTTGCGTGAGCGCCCCGAG
>DASXAN010000810.1:0-3967 GCA_036406755.1 Gemmataceae bacterium | reverse complement strand
CGGTCGCGGTGGTGGCCCAGGAAGGCGGTCGCGACGGCCGGGTCGAGCAGGTGGTGCTGGACGAGCTGATCCAAAAGCGCCCGGGCCGGGCGGGTTAGGCTCGGGACCTCCCGCGTACCGGGGAGCGGCGTCAGCGACGGTAGCGTTGTCGGTGTCATCACTTCCGCCGCCTCGCGCGGCACGGCCGACGACGGCCGGTGCCCACGCCAGGCGGGGTCGGCCCAATTGCCAAAAGATAGGTCGAAAATCGGCTCCGGGCAAAGGTCTGGACCCGCCGGCGGTCGCCGGCCGCCCCTTGCTCCGACGGCGCGCCTGCTTAAGATGTTGACTGGCCGCGGCCCGCCGGCGGCCCCCCGCCGGACGAACCAACTTGCGTTTTCCACACGAGGAGTCCAGAGCATGGGCACGACCGTTCGCTGGCCGGCCGTCGGGTTGGCCGCCCTGGCCGCCGGGCTGGGGCTACTGGCGTCGTGCGGCAGCGGCACCGCCGCCGACGCCAAGTCCGCCACCGCCGTCTACAAGCCGGTCGTCCCCGAGGACGTGCTGAATCAACTGATCACCGATGAGAGCAAGGCGTTGCGGGACGCCGTGGCCAAGGCCTCGGACAAGAAGATGGCGTCGAAGGCCCGGTCGGTCGCGCTGGTGATCGCCGTCTACGCCCAGGACGAGGCGCTGCGGGGCGGGGACAAGGCTGCGGCGATGGCCGGGCTCCGGGACACGGCCCTGAAGCTGGCCAAGGCCGTCAGCGACGGCAAGCTGGACGAGGCGAAGAAGCTGGCCGGTGACGTCACGCCGGCCGGCAAGCCGGACGCGGCGGCCAAACCCGGGCCGGTGCCGGTCGCCGAGGACTTCGAGATCGACATTCTGATGCAGGTGTTCAAGCCGGAGCGGGGCGGCGGGTTGGAGTGGGAGAAGAAGTTCCAGACGCTCATGAACAAGCGGGCCGCCTACACGCCGGCCGACTACAAGCAGATCGTGCCGATGATGTACCGGATTGCCACCGTCGCGCAGGTGACTGAGGCGATGGTCCCGGCCCCGATGGGCAAGAAGACGCCGGCGGACTGGGTGAAATACTCTCACGACATGGAGTCGGAGGCCATCGCGGCGGCGGAGCTGGCGAAGAAGTCCAAGCCGGACGACAAGATGGTGAAGGCCGCACTGAAGAAGCTGGACGCGACCTGCACGGCCTGCCACGAGAAGTTCCGCGACTGAAGTGAGGGCCGCTCACGGCTTAGCAGAATTGCCAAGCCGCGAGCGGCCTTCGTGTCAATTCTCAGACGGTTCGCCGCGGCCCAAGCCCCGCTGCCGGCGCAACTCCGCCAGTTCGCGTTCGAGCATGGCCCGCCGGTCGTCCCGGATCTGCCGCACGTGGCGGGCGGCGAAGCGGCGGATCGCGTTCAGGTCGATCACCGCGAGGATGACCAGCACCATCAGCAACGAGAGGACGCTGATCCAGTAATAGGCGAAGAACCGACGGGCCTGCTCCTGCTCGAGCGTCGGTTGTTCGTGGGCGGCCTTGCGAGCCTGGATGTCGTCGCCCACCTCGTCGATCCGGATGTGCTGGCCGGACAGGAACCAGACGCTCATCATCGCCGCAATGGCGACCAGGAGGACGCACCCGACGAGCCGCCGCCACGCCTGCCGGCGGAAGTACGTCCGGTCTTCTTCCGATACCTCGGTCCGCGCTGGCAGGCCGCGCAGGGTGTTCACCTGTTGCCGGGCGAAGACGCCGGCTACGGCCAGAGTCAGGAGGACCAGGAGCCAGGCGACGAGCGGGGCCACGGTGGCCTCGGCAAGGACGGGGTTAGCGGGCGCGCTGTAGCCAGATCGTCAGGACGCGAGACAGGTTCTCCATGCTCTCGGCCGAACACTGGTCCGGCAGGTCGCTGAGCCGGTGCCAGTGCGGGTAGCTGAAGTCGATGATATCCACGGTCGGGATGCCGGCGCGGTTCAGGGCCAAGTGGTCATCGCTCACCTGTGGCCCCGGCTGCTGCTGGAAAGCGGGCACCTTCAGCTCGGCCGCTGTCCCCCAGATCTCGTTGACCACCGGCTGGGCCGCGAACCACGAGTTCTGCTCGACGGGGTACTTCGCGTCCTTGCCGGCGAACAGGTCGAGCAGGATGCCCGCGGCGTAGTACTTGCCGCCGCGGTCCTTCTTGTACTGCTCGCCGAAGTGCTCCGACCCGAAGAAGTACTTGTCCCGGGCGTCCGGCCCGGCCCCGTCGAAGACGTACTCTTCCCCATCGAACAGGGCGAAGTCCAAGCCGATCGTCAGCGGCAGATGCGTGACGTGATTGCCGAGTTCCATGAGCCAAGCGACTCCGGACGTGCCGTCGTTGGCGCTGACGAAGGGCTTGTCCCAGTCGTTGCGGTCCGGTTCCTGGTCGGCCCGGGGGCGGGTGTCGTAGTGGCTGCAGATCAGCACCCGCCGCTCGCGGTCGGGGTGCCAGGTGATGAGAATGTTCGTCATCTCGACCGGGGCCGGCCGGCTGACCTGCTTGGCTCTGAACCGCTGGAACTCGACCTTCGCCCCGAGCTTCTCGAAGTGGGCCTTGATCAGTTCCTGCTGCTTCTTCATCCCGTCGCTGCCGCTGATTCGCGGCCCGATCTTGCACAGGTCCCGGACGTAGCCAAGGGCCCGCCGGCCATCGAACGGGGCGGGATTGATGAACGCGGGCACGGCGGGGTTGCCTCCGGCGAACGGCGTCCGCGGCTTCGACTGGTCGCCCGGTTTGTCCGGCTGGCGGGCGTTCGTGCCCACGTACGGCATGAGCATGAACCAGCCCAGCAGGAGCAGGCAGGCCACGGCCAGGACTAGGGCGAAACGGCCACGCGGCAGCGCCATGCGTCAGGTCCCTCGCTGGAAAGAGCCCTCCGCCCATGATACCCCGTCGGGTTGACCGGGGCGAGGGATCGTGTGGCCGGGCCACCGGAGCGTTCGGCCGTGTTTCGACCGGCATCCGCCTGACCGGATGATTCCGACCGGGTCGCGCCACCTCGCCTCAGAACCATCCAACAACGGCCGGAACCATCCGGCCGTTCGGCGAAATACCATATCCCGAGATGGGTTACGGCTTGACACGGGTTCCGGAATCAAATTGCGCGACGGTCCGAAAGGAGTTCCCGGCCCCGCCTTGCCCCCTGGATATCGGCCGCATACGTTGGCGGTTGCCGTCATTTCCCGGAGGCGTCATATGCGGTGGGCGATCCTGTTTGCGATGTGCGGCTTGGCAGCGGCGGCGACTGCCACCGTTGGGCAGACGGGGCCGCCGGCCGGTCCGGCCGATGCCATTTTCATCAACGGGAAAATCTGGACGGTTGATGCGAGCCGGCCGGAGGCGCAGGCGATGGCCGTCTTCAGTGGCCGGATTCTCGCCGTCGGCACCGACGACGCGATCAAGCGGCTCGCCGGCCCGAAGGCCCGGGTCATCGACCTCCATGGCCGCCGCGTCGTGCCCGGGTTCTACGACAGCCACGTCCACCTTCTCGGCTCCGGGATGCGACTGGCCGAGGTCGCGCTCAAGGACGCCGCCGATGAGGCCGAATTCGGCAAGCGGCTGGTCGCCTTCGACCGGAAGCTGCCGCGGGACCGGTGGCTGGTGGGCGGCGAGTGGGACCACGACCGGACCTTCAACGGCCAGCTGCCCACCGCCGAGCTGATCGACAAGTACGTGCCCGACCGGCCGGTGTTCCTCCGCCGCTACGACGGCCATATGGGCGTCGCTAACACTCGCGCCCTGCGGCTGGCCACCATCACCGCCGCGACGCCGGACCCGCCCGGCGGCGTCATCTACCGCAAGCCGGGATCGAGGGAGCCGGCCGGCGTCCTCCGCGACAACGCCATGGGCCTGGTGGACAGACTGATCCCCGACCCGACCGAGGACGAGATCGTTGAGGCGGTCCGGGCGGCGCTGGCCGAGGCCCGGCAGTGCGGCGTCACCAGCGTGCAGGACATGGACGGCAGCGG
>DASXAN010000809.1:0-4733 GCA_036406755.1 Gemmataceae bacterium | reverse complement strand
CGATGGCTTGCATGGGTATTCTCGCGGTGGGCTATGCCTGACACGGTTGATCTATCGCGCGCCGGAGACGGCCGCCACCGGGGCGGGAGGTCAAGACAAACGCGGACCCAATATCTATTATCAAGACGACTGGCCGACAAGCCGGTTCGGGGCGACGTGGCCCGAACAGCGACGGGGATCCATGCCGAAGCGCACCGACCTGCGGAAGATTCTGCTCATCGGCTCCGGCCCGATCGTCATCGGCCAGGCCTGCGAATTCGACTACTCCGGCACCCAGGCCTGCAAGGCCCTCCGCGACGAGGGGTACGAGGTCGTCCTGGTCAACTCGAACCCGGCGACCATCATGACCGACCCCGACACGGCCGACCGTACCTACGTCGAGCCGATCACCTGGGAGGTCGTGGCCAAGATCATCGACCGCGAGCGGCCGGACGCCGTCCTGCCCACCCTCGGCGGCCAGACCGGCCTGAACACGGCCATGGCCCTGCACAAGCACGGCGTCCTGGCCGAATACGGCGTCGAGCTGATCGGCGCCCGGGCCGACGTCATCGACCGGGCCGAGGACCGGGAGAAGTTCAAGCAGGTCATGGTCGAGATCGGCATTGACGTGCCCAAGAGCGGCGTCGCCCGGTCGCTGGCCGAGGCGCTGCAGATCGTGGACGACGTCGGCCTGCCGTGCGTGCTGCGGCCGAGCTTCACCCTCGGCGGCACCGGCGGCGGCATCGCCTACAACCGCGAGGAGTTCATCCAGCTGATCGACGTCGCCCTGGAGCTCAGCCCCGTCCACGAGGTGCTGATCGAGGAGTCGGTGATCGGGTGGAAGGAGTACGAGCTGGAGGTCGTCCGCGACCGGGCGGACAACGTCATCATCGTCTGCTCGATCGAGAACTTCGACCCGATGGGCGTGCACACGGGCGACTCGATCACCGTCGCCCCGGCCCAGACGCTGACCGACAAGGAATACCAGCGGATGCGGGACGCCGCCAAGGCCATCATCCGGGCCATCGGCGTCGAAACCGGCGGGAGCAACATCCAGTTCGCCGTCAACCCGGCCGACGGGCGGATGATCGCCATCGAGATGAACCCGCGGGTGTCCCGCAGCTCCGCCCTGGCGTCGAAGGCCACCGGCTTCCCGATCGCCAAGATCGCCGCCAAACTCGCCGTCGGCTACACCCTCGACGAGTTGAAAAACGACATCACCCGCACGACCCCGGCCAGCTTCGAGCCGACGATCGACTATGTCGTCACCAAGGTGCCGCGGTTCAACTTCGAGAAGTTCCCCGACGCCAACGCCACGCTGACGACGCAGATGAAGTCGGTCGGCGAGACGATGGCCATCGGCCGGGACTTCAAGGAGAGCCTGCAAAAAGCCCTCCGCGGCCTGGAGACGGGCCGGTTCGGCCTGGGGCTGGACCGGTACGACCGGTGGGGCACGCCGCAGCAGCCGACCCGCGAAGAGATCATCGGCCGGCTGGTGACGCCGAACGCCGAGCGGGTCTGGTTCATCCGCTACGCCTTCAAGGCCGGCCTGTCGGTCGAGGACGTGTTCCGGGCGACAAAGATCGACCCGTGGTTCCTACACCACATCCGCGAGATCGTCGCCTTCGAGGACGATCTGGCCGCCTGCCCCGGCCTGGAGGCGGCGCCGGCCGAGCTCTTGCTCAAGGCGAAGCAGTACGGCTTTTCGGACCGCCAGCTGGCGCACGTCTGGCACACGTACGAACGAGAGGTGCGGCAGGTGCGGACGGCCAAGGGAGTGGCGGCGACGTTCAAGCTGGTGGACACCTGCGCCGCCGAGTTCGAAGCCGTGACGCCGTATTACTACTCGACGTACGAGGCAGCGACGGCAACCTGGCAACAGACACGAGACACGAGACACGAGACGCGAGAAGACGCCGGTCTCATGTCTCGTGTCTCGTGTCTCGTGTCTGCTGAGGACGAGACGAAGCCGCCTTCCGGCAAAGACCGGATCATGATTTTGGGCGGCGGCCCGAACCGCATCGGCCAGGGGATCGAGTTCGACTACTGCTGCGTCCAGGCGGCGTTCGCCCTGCGGGCGGCCGGGTTCGAGACCATCATGGTCAACTCCAACCCGGAAACCGTGTCCACCGACTACGACACGTCCGACCACCTGTTCTTCGAGCCGCTCACGACCGAGGACGTGCTCAACGTCTTCGACCGCATGCAACCGAAGGGGGCGATCGTCCAGTTCGGCGGGCAGACGCCGCTGAACCTGGCCCGGGCGTTGGAATCGGCCGGGGTGCCGGTCGTCGGCACGTCCACCGACTCGATCGACCGGGCCGAGGACCGGGAGCGGTTCGGGGCGCTGGTCGAGGAACTGGGCCTGAAGCAACCGGCCAGCGGCACGGCCCTGGACGTCGAGCACGCCCTGCGGGCGGCCCGGCGGATCGGGTTCCCGGTGCTGGTCCGGCCGAGCTACGTCCTGGGCGGCCGGGCGATGGAGATCGTCTACGACGAGGGCGGCTTGACACGGTACATGGGGTGGGCCCTGGACGTCTCGCCCGGCAAGCCGGTCCTGATCGACCAGTTCCTCGAGTCGGCCGTCGAGGTAGACGTGGACTGCCTGGCCGACGGGCAACGGGTCGTCATCGGCGGGGTGATGCAGCACATCGAGGAGGCCGGCATCCACTCCGGCGACTCGGCGTGCGTCATCCCGCCGCACAGCCTGCCGCCGGCCGTGGTCGAGGAGATCAAGCGGCAGACGCGGGCCCTGGCCCTGGCCCTGGACGTCCGCGGACTGATGAACGTGCAGTTCGCCGTCGCCGGCCTGTGCGGCCGGCCGACCGGGTCGCGGCACGACGGCGGCCCGACCGTGTACGTGCTGGAGGTCAACCCCCGGGCCTCGCGGACGGTGCCGTTCGTGTCCAAGGCGACCGGGGTGCCGCTGGCCAAGTACGCCACCCTGGTCATGGTCGGCAAGACGCTCGACGAGCTGGGCGTGGCCGACGAGGTGACGCCGGCCCACGTGTCGGTGAAGGAAAGCGTCTTCCCGTTCAACAAGTTCCCGGGGGTGGACATCATTCTCGGGCCGGAGATGCGGTCCACCGGCGAGGTGATGGGGATCGACGCCGGGTTGCCGATGGCGTTCGCCAAGAGCCAGCTGGCGGCCAACGCCCCGCTGCCGCGGTCCGGGACGGTGTTCGTCTCGGTCAACGACCGGGACAAGGCGGAGGTGGTGTCGGTCGCCCGGCCGCTGGCCGAGCTGGGCTACCGGCTGATCGCCACCCGCGGGACGGCCGCCGAACTCCGCAAGCACGGCGTGCCGGTGGACGACGTGCTCAAGTTGCAGGCGGGCCGGCCGAACCTGGTGGACCTGATGAAGAACGGGGCGGTGGCGCTGGTGATCAACACCCCGTCCGGCCGCGGCAGCCGCACGGACGAGGGCAATATCCGGGCGGCGGCGGTGCAGCACGGGGTGACGTGCATCACGACGCTGTCGGCGGCGCACGCGGCCGTGGAGGCGTGCCGGGCCCTGCGGGACCGGGAGCTGACCGTCATGACGCTGCAGGAGCGGTTCACTTCCCGCCGCTAATCGCCCGCATGGCCCTCGAAATCTCCGCCTTCGGCCGGCCGTCGTCGAGGTAGTCGGCCTCCCAGAACAGGACTTGCCCCGCCCCGAGCTTGCGGGCCAATGCCGCCTCGCGGTCCACGTCGGCGACCGCTTTCGGCATCCAGGCGTACGGCCAGACCCGCGCCTTGCCGTTCACTTCCGTCTCCAGCGCCCGATACGCCGCCTCCGGAGTGCCGCCGGGCAGGTAGTAGCCGCCGGCCACGGCCGCGTCGATCAGCCTGTCCTTGGCCCACGTTTCCACATCGAGCAGCAGCCCGCGGAGGTTGCCGTCGATCTTGTCGTTCAGCCCGCGGTAGCACCACGGCTGGGCGACCAGCACCGACACCTCCGCCTTCGGTCGCTTCTCACGGACGATCCGCCGGGCGTCCCGCATGAACTCGGTGTGCGGCCGGGCGCGGTACCGCACCCAGCGGTCGTCGCCGTTGGGCAGCTGCCGCGGATCGACGCCGTGCAGCTTCCTGAATCCGTCGATCAGCGGCGGCTCGTAGCCGTGGTCGGCAACGCCGTCGCGGTCGGTCTGCGGGTTGTCCCGCACGTCGCCGGTGCGGAGCCAGTCGAGGAAGACGCCGTCCACCGCGTAGCTCGACACGATCTCGTTCACGACCGCCAGCTTGTACTTCATCACCTCAGGGTAGGCGAAGCTCTGCTGCGAGTGGTAGACGGTGCCGTCGCGCTTCCGCCACCGCGACTCAGGATGTTCCTTCGCGAACCGGCTGCGGATGCCCCAGCCGTGGTCGTCCTCGTTGATCGTTATCCAGGCGTGGACTTCCAGGCCGATCTCGTGCCCGTACCGGACCGCCTCAGCGAGCGTGTCGAAGTGTGCGTAGTCAAGCGCCTCCAACTTGTCGCGAACCTTCTTCCGCTCCGCCTCCGGCGGGACGCCGTACCGCTCGACGAGCTTCACGTCCTCCGGCCGGACGGGGTGCCAGAAGTTGTCATCCTCCCATTTGCCCTGCGGGTCGAGCAGCTTGCTCGCGTACAGGCTGCGGCCGCCGTCGAGGGCCCGCCAGTAGACGCGGGTCAGGCCGGCGGCCTTGCAGGTGTCGAGCATCTTGCGGACGCCGGCCGGGCCCCACTCCGCGCCAGGGTGGAGCATCCAGTCGGAGTGCGTCACCGGGGCGGAGAGGATCAGGCGCGGTTC
>DASXAN010000808.1:0-6735 GCA_036406755.1 Gemmataceae bacterium | reverse complement strand
ACTCCCCACTCCTCACTCCTCACCTTCTTCCAAACCCCGCGGCAGCGTGATGACGATCTCGCACCCCGGCCGCAGTGCCCCCGGGCCGATCTGGCCGTCGTGGGCCTCGACGATCCGCCGGGCCAGGGCCAGCCCCAGCCCCGTCCCCTTCGTTTTGGACGTGAAGAACGGCTCGAACATCCGGGCCTGCTGCTCGGCCGTCAGGCCCGGGCCGTTGTCCCGCACGCTCACCCGCACCGCCGGCCGGTCGTTGATGACCGCGTCGGCCACGGCCACCGTCACCTCGACCGGGTCCGGGCAGGCGGCCAGGGCGTTGTCGAACAGGTTGCGGAACACCTGCCCCAGCCGGAACCGGTCCACCCGGCAGCGGGTCGACCCGCAAGCGGGTGCCCCGGCCGCCAGGTCTTCCCGCAGCTCCGCGGTGCGCCCCTTCCGCTGCACCTCCAGGTTCGCCCACGCCTGCCGCCAGACGGCCGCCAGGTCGCACGGCTCCGGCTCCAGCCGCAGCGTGGCGGCGTACCCGCGGACGTCCTCGTACAGGTGCAGCAGGTGGTCCTGGGCCGCCTGGACGCGGTCCACCAGGTCCAGCACGTCCGGCCGGCCGGCGGCCCGGTGGGCCAGCATCTGGAGACACGCCTGGCTCCGCTGCAGGGCGTTGCCGCTCTCGTGGGCCAGCCCGGTCATCATCTCGCCGATCGCCGCCAGCCGCTCCGACCGCACCGCCCGCTCCTCCGCCCGCTTGCGGTCGGTGATGTCGGTGGTGAACTCGAACAGCACCTTGCCCGGGAACCCGACCCCCTCGGCCGGCACCTTCACCGACAGGAATGTCCGCGCCCCGCCCGGCAGGTCCAGCTCCTCCTCGAACTGCATCAGCCCGCCGCCGGCCAGGGCGAGCCGGTCGTTGGCCCGGACCGCGTCCGGCCCCGGACCGGTGAACAGGCACCGGTCCGTCCGCCCGACCACGTCCCAGATGGACCGCCCGGCCAGCTCGGCGAACCGGCGGTTGACCAGGAGCAACCGCCCGTCCCGATCCTTGATGGCGATCCGCCCCGGGGCGTGGTCCAGCACGCTCTGGAGTAGCCGCTCGTCGGCCCGGAGCTGTTCCTCGGCCCGCTTCCGCTCGGTGATGTCGCGGACGACGACGACCGCCCCGCGGATGACCCCGGCCGCGTCCCGCAGTGGGCCGGCACTGGTGCTCACCCACCGGTCGGCGCCCCGCTCCGGGCAGCGGACGACCTGCTCGGCGTCCTCGACTTTCTCCCCCCGAAGGGCGCGGGCTAACGACAGCTCGCCGGCCGGGCACGGCCGGTCTGACCCGGGCCGGAACACCTTCAGCCGCTGCGGCCAGTCGTCCGCCCCGCCCCCGGGCCGGGCCGGGCCGACCATCCGCTCCAGGGCCGGGTTGGACAGCAGCACCTGCCCGGCCGCGTCCACCACCAGCACCCCGTCGGTCATCGTGTCCAACAGCAGCCGCAGGATGCTCTCCTGCTGCCGCCGCTCGCCGCCAGCCCAGCGGAGGACCGTCTCCGTCTGCTCGGTCCGGTAGGCAGTCTCGACGAGCGCCAGGTCCAGGTCGATAAGGGTGGAGATGGACTGGCCGACGCGGGTGGCCCGGGCCGGGTCGCCGGCCAGGACGTCGGCCACGGCGCGGAGCAGGCCGCGGCGGAGGCGGCTCAAGGCGGCGTGGACGTACCCGTGGTCCAGGCCGAGCTGGACGTGTCGCCGGCCGACCCGCCACCGGCCATCGACGTAGTCCCGGTCGTACGGGCCGCGGAGCAGTTGCCGCAGCCAGGCGAGCAGCGTGCCCTTGAGGCGGGCGACCTGTTCGGGGTCGCCGGCGAGGACCCGGCGGGCGGCCGGGTGGCGGTCGATCGTGGCGTAGAAGTCGTCAACGAGGGCGGGCAGGTGCGGGTCGAGCAGGTCGGCAGCGGACCGGACGCGGCGGGCGTCGTCGTCGGTCCAGCCGACATACTGCTGAAGCTCGCGGTAGCGGCGGTCGGGGCACCCGCTTGCGGGTCGCTCACCGCCCCGCGGGTCGTCGTCGGCATCCATGACGCAGGTCATCCGTGAGTCAAACGCAAGAACCCACGCGGCCGGCGGCCACATGGGTTCCCATAACCCCACCCGGCGGCCCCTCGCGGGCCGTCGAGCGCGAGACTTATCCTAGCGGCCGGCGGGGCGGGTGCAAGCATTTTGTTTGGTTAGCCGCGACGCGGAGTCTGCGGAGCGGAGCGCTTGACAGTTCTCCCCTCTCCCCACAAGGGGAGAGGGGAGAGAATTCAAGACTCCGCTCGCGGCTAACAAAAAACTCCTCACGGATCGGGGTTGACATCTCGCGGCACTATCGGGTATTTTCCCTTCGCCTCGAAATCTGTCCACGACGGGCACGTTTCGACCTGCCAACGGCGCGACCCATCCCCACGGATGGTCGCCGCCTCAACTCCGGCCCGACTCGACGAGCGTGTCGGGCGACGGTCCCCGCGCGACCACTTTGCAATGCCACGGCGCTTCCGCGCCGCGCGGCCCGAACAGTGATGTGCTTTCGCGAGTGTGCGGGCCCCGACCGGCGGGTGCCTGCGGGCAATGTCCGGCCCGAGCCGCCGAACAACCGGCTGGAGCGGCCAGACACAAGTGAGTCAACCGGCTTGGCGGCCGGGCATCTGAGGGGACACGGAGGTTATCATGTTGGTGCTTTCGCGGAAGGTGGGCGAGGCGATCGTGATCGACGGCGGCATTCGCATCAGCGTCGCCGAGGTGCAGGGCGGTCGGGTGCGGCTGGCGATCGAGGCCCCCCGCGAGACGCGGGTGGACCGGGAGGAAGTCCGGGACCGCGTCGCCGCGGCTGGGTTCCGACCCGTCGCCGACCCCCGCCTGATTGCCGACGCCCCGCCAATTGCCGTCCGCCGTCCGCGGCGGGCGACACCCGTCTTCTAGATAACGGTGACGAACCGGCGGCATCCGACGCCGCCGGTTCCGGCAAGACTTGCCCACATTACCCAGATTAAGCCCAGGGGTTCAAGAACACCGTTTTCCCGAGCGCGGTATGGTGGTGTTCTTGGTCACCTTGGTCGCCTTGACCGGCCGCCGGTGCCCGTCGCCGACCCGTAGAATGGCCTCCGCCCCGTTTGTCGGCGGAGGCCCGCGATGGACCCGGCCGAGCTTATCGCCGCCCTATCCGACCCGCGGGCGTACCCGAACCGGCCGGACCGCGTCGAGGTCCGGCACACCCACATCTCGGCCGTCTTCCTCACCGGCGACATCGTCTACAAGGTGAAAAAGCCGGTCGCTCTCGGCTTCCTCGACTTCTCGACATTGGAGAAGCGCCGTCACTTCTGCGAGGAAGAAGTGCGGCTGAACCGGCGGCTGGCCCCGACGGTGTACCGCGGCGTCGTCCCGGTCGTCCGCCGCGGCGGCGGGCTGGCGGTCGAGGGCGATGGCCAGCCGGTCGAGTGGGCGGTGAAGATGGCCCGCCTGCCGGACGACGCCACGCTCCTGGCATGGCTGCGCCGCGGCGAGCTCACCGCCGATCACGTCACCGAACTCGCGCGGCGGGTGGCAGCATTTCATGCCTTGGTTCCCCCTCACCCCCCGGCCCCCTCTCCCACAAGGGGAGAGGGGGAGGAAGAGGGTCTTGGCCGTTCTCCCCCCTCTCCCCTTGTGGGAGAGGGGGGCCGGGGGGGTGAGGGGAAACCCGCCCCTCCACCCCCGCCTGCCCTCCCGCAAGGGAAAAAGAGAGAAGAAATCGCCGCCTTCGGCCGCTTCGAGATCGTCGCCGGCAACGCCCGGGAGAACTTCGCCCAGGCGGCCGGGCTCGTCGGCACGACCGTTAGCCGGGCCGTGTTCAACCGGCTCCGCGACCGGACCGAGGCCATACTGGCCCGCCTGCGGCCGCTGATCGAGGCGCGGGCCGACCGCGGCGTGCCGCGGGACACGCACGGCGACCTGCACCTGGACCACGTCTACCACTTCCCCGGCCGGCCGCCGCCGGACGATTGGGTCGTCATCGACTGCATCGAGTTCAACGAACGGTTCCGGTACGCCGACCCGGTGGCGGACGCGGCATTTTTGGTCATGGACCTGAAGTACCACGGCCGGCCGGACCTGGCCGCGGCGTTCGCCGCCGCCTACTTCGCCGCGGCCGGCGACGCCGAGGGCCGGGACCTGCTACCGTTCTACGTCGCCTACCGGGCCGCCGTGCGGGCCAAGGTCGAGGGCATGAAGCTGGCCGAGGCGGAGGTGCCGGCCGACGAGCGGGCGGCGGCGCTGGCGGCCGCGCGGGCGCACTGGCTGCTGGCCCTGGGCGAACTGGAGGAGCCGGGCCGGCGGCCGATGCTCTTGCTCGTCGGCGGACTGCCGGGCACGGGCAAATCGACGCTGGCGCGGGCGGTGGCCGACCGGGCCGGGTTCAAGGTCATCCGCTCGGACGTGGTCCGCAAGGAGCTGGCCGGCCTGCCGCCGACGGAGCGGGCCGCGGCCGAGATGTACGCGCCGGAATGGACCGACCGGACCTACGCCACGTGCCTGAGACGGGCGGAGGCGCTACTCTTCGACGGCCGGCGGGTGATCGTGGACGCGACGTTTTCGGCCGAGGCCTACCGGCGGCAGTTCTTCGACCTGGCGGCGCGGCTGGCGGTGCCGGCGGCGCTGGTGGTCTGCCGGGCCGACCCGGCGGCGGTGCGGGCGCGGCTGGCGGCGCGGAAGGGTGACGCCTCCGATGCGGACTGGGCGGTGTACGAGGACGCGGCCCGGCGGTGGGAGGAGCCGGGGGCGGACCTGTGGGACGTGTCTACGGACACTCCGCCGGATCGCGCCGCGGGCAACGTCCTCGACCGGCTCAACCGCTAAGCCGCAAGCGGCTCACTGGACCCGCACCACCACCCGCGACGGCCGGTCCGCCGACCGGTACACCCGCTGCGTCGCCTTGCGGAAATCCTCCGGCTTGGCCGCGTAGATGTCGCAAAACGTCTGCGGGTTGCGGTCCACCAGCGGGAACCAGCTCGACTGCACCTGCACCATGATCCGGTGCCCCGACCGGAATGCGTGGCACACGTCCGGCATGACGAACTTCACCGCCGCCGGCCGCCCCGGCTCGAACGGCTCCGGCTTGTCGAACCCGTTACGGAACTTGCCCCGCATCGGCTCGCCGCGGACCAGCTGCTGGTACCCGCCCGGCTGCAACCCGGTCGGGTTCGGGTCCGGCGGCGGCAGGTCGTCGGGGTAGACGTCGATCAGCTTCACCACCCAGTCGGAGTCCGTGCCGGTCGTGCTAACGACAAGGTCGACCTCGACCGGGCCAGCCACGGTCACGTCCTCCGGCAGCGGGTCGGTGGCGTAGACGAGCACGTCCGGTCGGTGGCCGGCGAACCGTTGGTCGGCCACCATGTAGTCCTTGTCCATGCCGACCGCCACCTTCTCGACGTACGGCACCGGCCGGGCCGGGTCGCTGACGTACTCGTCGAACCCGTCGCCGTTCTCGGCCGGCGGGTCGAACGCCAGCCGGCCGCCGGCGTGGAAGTAGAGCGCCTTCCGCTTGGCCCCGGCCGGCGGCCAGGCGTCGTGCCGCCGCCAGCGGTTGGTGCCCGTCTCGAACACCGTGGCCTTCGCCAGCCCCGGCTCGCCCTTGCCCTTGAGGTGGTACTCGAAGAACGGCAGCTGGATCTTGTCTCGGAAATAGACGGCCGTCTTGTCGTTGAACTTGACCGGGCCGAGGGCATCCCCGTCGGACCGGGACCAGCCGCCGTGGTACCACGGCCCCATGACCAGGTGGTTGGCCGCCGGCGGGCGGTTCGCCTCGACCGCCTTGTACACCTCCAGCGCCCCGAACAGGTCCTCGGCGTCGAACCAGCCGCCGACGGTCATGACGGCCGGCTTGACGTCCTTCAGGTGCCGGCGGAGGTCGCGGGCCTGCCAGAACTCGTCGTAGTTGGGGTGGGCCATGATCTCCTTCCAGAACGCCACGTCGCCCTTGAGGTACTTGGCGTCGGCATTAGGCAGCGGCCCCATCTTGAGGAAGAAGTCGTACCCGTCGGGCGTACCGTGCTCGAACCGCGGCCCGTTCTTGGTCGTCGGCTCCGGCCGCGGCCGGCCGAAGTTGGCCAGGAAGTTGAAGGCGTGCGGCAGGAACAGGGCGCCGTTGTGGTGGAAGTCGTCGCCGACGAACCAGTCGGTGACCGGGGCCTGCGGGGACGCGGCCTTCAGCGCCGGGTGGGCGTCGATCATGCCGGCGGCGGTGTAGAACCCGGGGTAGGAGATGCCGTACTGGCCGACCCGGCCGTTGTTCGGGACGTGCTTGACGAGCCAGTCGATGGTGTCGTAGGTGTCGGTGCTCTCGTCCACGTCCCGCGGCCCCTTGTGGGGATTCTGCGGCCGGACGTTGACGTACTCGCCCTCGGACAGGTACCGGCCGCGGACGTCCTGGTAGACGAAGACGTACCCCTCCTTGGCGAACTGCGGCGACGGGCCGAGGTCCGACTTGTACCGGTCGGCGCCGTACGGGCCGACGGAGTACGGCGTGCGGGTCATGAGGACGGGGTACGGCTTGGAGTCGTCCTTGGGGACGTAGACGGCGGTGAAGAGCTTGGCGCCGTCCCGCATGGGGATGCGGTATTCGAACTTGGTGTAGTGGGCCTGGACGTACTCCAGGCCCTGGGCGGGGAGGCGCGACGTGAGGATGAAGAGAAGGAGGATCGCGGCGCGGTGCATAGGGGCCTCGTAGGGTGGGTCGGGGGGGCGGGG
>DASXAN010000807.1:0-4805 GCA_036406755.1 Gemmataceae bacterium | reverse complement strand
CAACGCCAAAATAGCATTCCGCGTTCCTGGGAACGCGGATCTGCTTACCGCTTCACCGCCGCCCGGCCGCCCTTCAGCTCGTCCAGCCGGGCGGTTAGCGCCGCCTGCCGCTGCCGCAGCTGCTCCCGCTGCAACAGGTAGTACGTCAGCGGCGACCGCAGGTACTGCTGCTCCAACTGCAAGCTGTGCACCAGCTCCTGCTGCTCCATCAACTGCACCCGCAGCCCCTTCTCCTCGGCCTTCAGCGCCTGCGGCCGCGGCTTGGTGCCGTTGATCTGGTCGGTCAGCTTCTGCGTCTGGTCGATCAGGTCCTTGACCTGCTGCTCGTTTGCCTCAATCTCCTCCAGCGTCTGCTTGATCTTCTGGTGGTAGCCGGCGATCGACAGGGCGTTCTGGCCGTCGATCGTCACCGGCGGCCGGCCGGACCGCTTGGTGATGTCCACCGCCGACCCGGCGTACACCAGCTGCTGCACCGGCGGCTTGATCTCGGCCACCGTCCCCTGGCGGACGCTGGTCAGCAGGTCGGCGTAGTACCGCTGGGCGTCGGCCCGCTGCTTCTCGACCCGCTGCAGTTCGACCAGGGCGTCGCCCCACCGCAGGTCGGCCGAGTCCCGGGCCGCGACCAGCCGCTTGATCTCGTCCTGCAGGACGGACACCATCCCCTGGACCTTCGGCCCGTCGTCGGCCGGCGGGTTGTGCCACGGCACCTCGTTGGTGAGCAGCCCGAACGCCCAGGCCAGGAACACCACGCTCAGCACCAGGTTGACGAACACCAGGGTCTTCGCGGTCTGCGTCATGGGGCACCTATCGGCAAGCCCACCCGGGGCCCCGGGTGGGTTTTGACTACTTCCCCGTCTCCCGCGTCCTCAGTTCCTGCTCCAGCTGCTGGTTGCGGGCCTGGGCCTCGGCCCAGTCCCGCTGCACGTTGAACAGCTCCTTCTGGATCGCCGCCAGGGCCGCGAACTCCTCGGCCGCCTTCTGCTTCTCCGCCGCCAGCTTGTTGGTGTAGTCCATCACCTCGGCCGTGCGGGCGTTCTTCAGGGCCGTGTGCCGCTGCACCAGCTCCTTCTGCTCGGTCAGCTTCGCCTCCAGCGCCTGCAACTGGCCGGCCAGCACCGTCAGCTCCGGCACCTCGGCCTGGTACTGGGCGACGAACGCCGCCTGCTCGTCGGCGATCACCCGCCGGTCGCGGGCGACCACCGCCTGCATCCGCACGATGCCCCGCTCGGCCGCGCCGACGTACTGCTCCAGCCCGACCACCGCCTGCGTCCGCTGGTGCCGGGCCGCGTCGTAGCCGAAGTTGTACAGGAAGTCGGCGATCGCCCGGCGGCGGGTCTCGCGGTCGGCCTGCGGGTTGACCGCCCGCTTGGCAATATCCTCGAACTGGGCCACCAGCCGGTCCACCCCGGCCTGGTCGCGCAGCGCGTACAGCTCGGCGACGGCGGCGTCCCGCTCCTCGGCCGTGGCCAGCTGCGGGAGCAGGTAGGTGGCGATAATGCCGCGCTTGCCGTTAATGTCGGTGGCCTGATCGACCCCGGCCTTGAAGGCCTGGACGGTCGCCGTCACTTCCTCCTCCTGCGTGGCCGGGCCGCTGCCGCCGGGGAACAGTTCGGCCCGGGCGGACTTGCCGAACTGCTCGGAGATGGTCCGGCCGGGCAGCCGCCAGGCGTCGTCCTTGGCGTCCAGCGGCAGGCCGTAAACGGCCAGCTGGTGCCGGAAATGGGAGTAGGCCCAGCTCTGGCGGCTGTTGTAATCCTTGGCGGCGACGAACAGGAACGCGATCGCGGCCAGGACGTTGAACACGGCCAAGACCTTGCCGAGGGTGGCCATGGCGTGACTTCTCCTTGCGGGGCGGTGCGGCCCACGGGCGGACGTCCCGGGCCGGGTGGCGGACGGCCGTAAAGTTTAACGATCTCTTGGATTGTGACCGACACCCCGACCGCTGACAAGTGATTTCGGCCGCACACCCCGTTGACAGGCCGGAAGCGGCGCGGGCTGTGCCGGTCGGCGGTGGGCGGTCAAGTCGCGCCGGTGACGGCGCGGTTGCTTATTCTACGCTCTCAGACGAGAAAACGATCTTTTGAGGCGCATTTTTCGCCGCCCGACTTACAATTGTTGAAGGGCGGCCGGCTTCGCCGGAAATCCCAAATCCCGAAACCCAAATCCCAAGTGGCCGGATTTGGGATTTGGAATTTGGGATTTAGGACTTCCGGCGAAGCCGGCCGCCCCCGGAGACCCCCGATGGCCCTGGACGCGCCGAAGCCCGCCCTGCAAACGATCGGCTCCTACGACATCCTCTCCAAGATCGCGGAGGGGGGTATGGGGACGGTCTATAGGGGCCGGCATCAGACCTCCGGGCAAATCGTCGCCATCAAGATCGTCCCCCCGTCCGCCGCCCGTAACCCCACACTGCTCAAGCGGTTCGAGCGAGAATTCACCGCCGCCCGGGCCCTCGACCACCCCCACATCGTCAAGGCCATCGAGTTCGACGGCCGCAACGCAACCCCGTTCCTGGTCATGGAGTTCGTGGACGGGGAGTCGCTGGGCCAGTGGATCGAGCGGGACGGCAAGCTGCCGGAGGCCGAGGCCCTGCGACTGATTACGCAGGTGGCCCGCGGCCTGTACCGGGCCCACAAGCAGGGGATCATCCACCGCGACGTCAAGCCGGACAACATCCTGGTGGATAAGGATGGGCAGGCCAAGCTGACCGACCTGGGGCTGGTGAAGGACGCCGCCGAGGACTACAACCTGACCCGCACCGGCCGCGGCCTGGGCACCCCGCACTTCATGGCCCCGGAGCAGTTCAAGAACGCCAAGAACGTGGACAAGCGGTGCGACGTCTACTCCCTCGGGGCGACGTTGTACATGATGGTCACCGGGCAGACGCCGTTCGGCAACTGCTCGGCCCTGGACTGCTTCCTGAAGAAGATCCGCAACGAGCTGCCCCCGCCGCGGGAGCTGGTGCCGGAGCTGAGCGAGCGGGTGGACTGGGCCATCCGCCGGGCCATGAGCCCCAACCCGGAGCAGCGGCCGGACACCTGCCGGGAGTTCGTCGAGGACCTGTTCGGCCAGAGCACCCGCCCGGTCAAGCCGGAGGAGCAGGCGGCCGTCGAGAGCGACCTGTGGTACCTCGTCTACCGGGACGAGTTCGGCCAGTCGCACACGGTCAAGGGCGGGACGGAGGGCATCCGCCGGGCGCTGCGGGACGGGCTGCTCGGGGACGCGTCCACGATGACCGCCTGCCGGCAGAAGGCCGGGCCGTTTTTGCCGCTGAAGAGCTTCCCGGAGTTCCGCGACCTGCTGATCGCCCCGGAGGCGCTGCCGCCGGCCCACCCGACGCCGACCCGGACGACACCGCCGCCCAACCAGACGCCGACGACCGACATCGGCCGGCTGCCGCCGCCGCTGCCGGGCGGGTCCGCCAAGCTGGCCGGGCCGTCGTCGGGGAGCATCTCCGGCCGGCTGCGGCCGACCGACCTGACCCCCAGCGGTCGGCTGCCGCACGTGCCGATCGAGGCGTCCCGGCGGCCGGGGTTCGACATCCTCATGTGGCTGGGGGTGCTGGTGATCGCGATCGGCACGGCCCTGGCGGTGTTCCACTTCCTGCCGTCGCGGTAGGCGGGCCGGCCGATGGCCTTCACCCGGCAACAGGCGTACCAGACGCTCGCCGCCCTGAACCCGGCCCCGGTCTTCCTCCAGTCGTACGAAGTCAAGCGCCTCCCCGAAAACCTCGACATCCACTTCGGCCCGCCGGAGGAGTTCTTCCTCGCCGCGGACACTCAAGACCCGTACACCCGCGGCCGGTTAGTCCCGCTCTTGGACGACAGCAACTTCGGACTGGTGACGTTCTACGACCCGGCGGACGGGTCGCTGGTGCAGATGGACGTGGAGGAGCCGGGCCGGGTGCGGGAGCGGTTCGCCAACTGGCAACAGTACCTGGCCGACCTGATGATCGTGATCGGCGAGTCGGGCGTGGAGGACGAGCGGTTCCGCCGCATCGCGGGGTTGGTGCAGTTCGGCCACGTTGACGAGCTGTTCGCGTTCTTCGACCGCGTGGCCGCCCTCCCCCATGACGACTACCACGCGGCCCGGCGGCAGTTCGTTTCCGGCATCGGGGGCCACCCGTGACCGCGCCGGCCGTTGCCACAATCCTCGCCGACATCGATGCCCAACTGTCCCGGCTGGCCCACCGCGACGTGCCGTCGGTCCGCGCGGTGCGGCGGGCCGCGTCGCGGGCCCTGGCCGACGCCGCCCCGGCCGTCGTCCTGGCCGTGGCCGACGCCCTGGTGCGGCGGGGGAGCTGGCCGGACCGGCTGATCGCCTACGAGCTGGTGGCCGGCCACCGCCCGGCGTTCGCGGCCCTGACGGCGGCGCGGCTGGTGCGGTGGTCCGGCGGGCTGGCCGACTGGGGCACGGTGGACCTGTTTGGCTGCACGCTCGGCGGCCAGGCGTGGCGGTCCGGGCTGCTGACCGACGCGGCGATCGACGGCTGGGCCCGGTCGCCGGACCGGTGGCGGCGGCGGCTGGCGCTGGTGTGTACGGTGCCGCTCAACTCGAAGGCTCGCGGCGGCACGGGCGACCCGGCCCGGACGCTGCGGGTGTGCGACGCGCTGGCCTCCGACCGCGACGACATGGTGGTCAAGGCGCTGTCGTGGGCGCTGCGGGAGCTGGCGAAGCGCGACCCGGCGGCGGTCCGCGGCTTCCTGGCCCGGCACGGCGACCGGCTGGCGGCCCGGGTGCGGCGGGAGGTGGTGAGTAAACTGACGACGGGGCTGAAGACCCGGGGAGGGGGGGGGGGGGGGGGG
>DASXAN010000806.1:0-1577 GCA_036406755.1 Gemmataceae bacterium | reverse complement strand
CGCGGCGAACGCCTCGATCGTCGGATGGTGGTGGACGTGCTGGTACCGGTCCGTGACCATGGCCCCTCGACGGTTCCAGCGGCGGTTCCCGACGATGTGCACGGCGGCGGCGAGGAAGGCGTTCGCGTTGCGGACCACGGTGCCGATGTTGAGATCGTGCTGCCAGTTCTCGATCGCCACGTGGAAGTCGTGCCGGCGGCGATCCAGGTCGGCGACCACGGCCTCGCGGCGCCAGTACCGGTAGCGGTCGACGACGTTGCGGCGATCACCGGTCGCGAGCAGCTCAGGGTCGTATTGCGGGCCGGTCGGCCACTCGCCCGCCCACGGGCCGACGCCGACCTCGGCGGTCTCCTCGTCCGACCACGCCGCCGCCACTCCTGACTTCGCCTCATCGGCAACCATGGGCGGTTAGGCTACCCGTCTGGGCGACCGGGCGATCCGGACGGAGACGCAATGAGCGGCGGGGCCCTCCCCGGCACCCGCCGCCCACGCTCTGTTACAGGAAAGTCTGCCTCACCGTCCGTATCGATGTGAAGGACTTTCAGATGTGTCCCAAGTCACATTTAGGATTGTTTCCTATTACGCTGGGTCCGGCTTTGGGTCCATCCAGGTAGCGGTTCGCCCCGCAACCGGAGGCCATATGCCTGTTTCTCGTGGCAAAACCGGCGTCACGAGTTGCACCAGAAATGAGAGCGCTCTCCCTACTTATCGTTACGATGAGTTGTCTTAAGCCAACACCGTGTCCCGAATCGTGCCGCAGGCCACGTGTCACCGCCCCAGACGACGGGAATGACGTAGGGGGACGATGGGTTTCAACACGCGCAAGCCAATTTTCCCGTGGACGGAGACATCATGGCGACGGTTGCCCTGACCGCTGAGAACTTCGACGAGGTGACCGGCAAGGACGGCATCGTCCTGGTCGACTTCTGGGCCAGCTGGTGCGGCCCGTGCGTCCGCTTCGCGCCGACGTACGAGCGGTCCTCGGAGAAGCACCAGGACATCACCTTCGGCAAGGTCGACACCGAGGCCGAGCAGGCTCTGGCCGCGAAGTTCGACATCCGCTCGATCCCGACGATCATGGCCGTCCGCGACGGCGTCATCGTCTTCGCCCAGCCCGGGGCCCTGCCCGAGTCGGCGCTGGAAAACCTGATCGAGCAGGTCGAGAAGCTCGACATGGACGACGTTCGCAAGCAGCTGGCGACGCACAGCCACTGACCTCGGCGGCAGTTCTTCTCGGCCCGCGGACCGCTTCCGGTCCGCGGGCCGTGGCATCTTCGCCGTGCCGGCCCGACACGCCCACGATCGACTGGACAACGGGATCGAACATGTGTTCGAATTCTCGCCATGCGATGGTCCAACCTGTCGGCTCCCCGCGACGGCGACCCGCTCCTGGACAGGGCGGCGCCGGCGGCAACACCACCCCTGCCGCTGGCGCTGCCCGGCGCGACCGTCCGGACGTTCGACACCCCGGGCTTCGCCGGCATGACGTTCTACGAGATCCGGGCCAAGAGCCTGATCAACCGCGTGCCGAGCCGGTCCCGGCTGCCCTTCGAGTGGACCATCAACCCCTATCGCGG
>DASXAN010000805.1:0-3379 GCA_036406755.1 Gemmataceae bacterium | reverse complement strand
CCAAGCCCGGCTCGGCAGGAGCCTCGCCCTCCCGGGTCGCGCCCCCGGCCGACCGCCTCTCGGGGAGGATAAGACCATGCGCCCGCTCCTGCTCGCCGCCGCGCTCGCAGTCGTCCCGGCCGCGGTCGCCGCGCCGCCCGTCGTCGTCGAAGCCCAGGCCCCGGGGTCGAGCCCGCGAGTCGTCGCCGATACCGTCGCCGAACCGCTCGAACGGCAACTCCTCGGCACGCCCGGCGTCCGCCAGGTCCGCTCACTCTCCACCGACGGCCGGTGCGTCATCCGCCTCGACCTCGACCCGCGGGCCGACCGCAGCCGCGTCCGGGCCGACGTGGCCAACCGCGTCGCCCTGGCCGGCCCGCAACTGCCGGAGGCCGCCCGCCGCGGCGTGCAACTGCGGCCCGACGCCGATGACGCCGTCGTGGCCGTCGCCCTCCGCACCGGCGACCGGGCCGACCCGCCGGCGATCGCCGCCGCGGCCGACCGCCTCCGCCAACGGCTGCGGACCGTCCCGCAGGTCGCCGACGTCGTCCCGGTCGGCGTCCCGGAGGTGGGGTTGCGCGTCTACATCGACGCCCACCGGCTGGCCGCCTTCAACATCACCCACACGGCCGTCATCGACGCCCTTCGGCCGGCGGCGACGCCCGCACCCGGCCGGCCGGCACCGACGGCCGAGGGGCTCGACGACCTGGTCGTCGCCACGACCGCCGGCCAGCCGGTCCGGCTGCGGAACTTGGCCGCGGTCCGACTCGGGATCAACCGGCCGACCGCCGGCGGCGTGGCCCGCCCGGGCGGCGAGCCGGCCCCGGCCGTGCTGTTGCTCGTCCGCCCGGCGGCCGGGGCGACGGCGGCCGTCACCGCCGCCGTCGGCAGGCTGCTCGACGGGCCCGGCATCGACCTGCCGGCCGGCATGACCCTGGACCGGCTGGCGTTCGGGCCGGCCGACCAGGTCGTGACCCTCCGCGTCCCGGCCAGCGCCGCGGCGGAGCGGCGGGCCCAGCTGGGCCACGAGGCGGCGGGGGCGGCGGCGCGGGTGGCGAACGTCGGCGCGGTCGCCTGGGTCGCCTGGCCGGGCGACGGCCCCGTCACGCTGTTCGTCTCCGGCCTGGCCGCCGACCTCGGCAAGGCCGAGCTGTCCCAGGCCGGCCCGGCGGTGCGGGTCGGCCGGCTCCGCTGGCCGGCGGACGACTGGCCGGGCGAAGCGGCCGGCGTGGTCGTCCGCGTCACCGGCGACAAGCTGGGGGACGTCGGCATCGTCGCCAAGGAGCTGGCGGACCAGCTGTCCTGGGTGCAAGGCATCACGGACCGGACCGTCGAGCCGGGCGAGCGGCCCGACGTCATGTTCGACATCGACCGTCCGAAGGCCGCGGCGTTCGGGGTGCCGGTGGCGGCGATCACCGAAACGCTTGAGCTGGCCCGCGGTGGGGTGCGGGTGGGGTCGGTTGTCGTTGGCCTGCCGGAGCAGTTCCGGCGGGGCGGCGAGGAAGTGCGGAACTTCCGCCTGCCCAACGGGCAGGGGCAGCTGGTGCCGCTCGGGGGCATCGTCGCGGTCCGGGAAGCGCTCGGCCCGGCGGCCGTGTACCGGGAGGGCGGCCGGCCGTGCCGGGTGGTGGCGTCTAACGTCCGCGGGCGGGACGCGGCGGCGGTCAAGGCCGACGTCCGCAAGCTCGCCCGCCAGCTGGCGCGGCCGGGGGTCACGGTTTCGGCGGATTAATTCGCCCCCCGCCAAACATCGTGAGCTATGCTTTCACGTCCTTCCCCGTCGGCGTGGAGGCTGCGCATGTTCATTGCCGTTCAAGTCATGTTGGCCGTCGTCGGCCTCTTCATCATGATCCGCGGCCGGTTCGACATCGGCGACCGGCCGGTGACCAACCCGATCGCGTCGCTGGTCGGGATTGTGCTCACGGCCCAGCTGCCGATCGCCCTGCTGATCGACATCTCGATGGGGCTGGCCGAGGGGTCGACCGCCGGAGCCGACGGCGCCCCGGCAGCCGACGCCAACTGGTGGATCCACCCGCTGGTCACCTGCCTGTCCGTGCTCCTCGCCGGCGGCCTGACCGGCATCGCCCTGCGGACCGACGCCGACGCCGACGACGTGTACGCCAGCCTCGACCCGGCCGAGGCCGGCCCGGTCCGCCGCGACGGCCGCCCGTCCTGAGCGATTCGTTCAACCGCCAATCCCGGGTGGCCGGGGCTGAGGAACGAAGCCCCGGGCTGCGCGCACGCCAAAGGCCGGGGCTTCGAAGACTCAGCCCCGGCCACCCAAGTGTTGGCCCGCCGTGACGGCCCGCTGCCACTGACCGGGGCGGCGCGGTAGACTGTTCCGCATGCCGTCTGCCGCCGTCCTCGGCCTCGACATCGGCGGGGCCAACCTCAAGGCCGCCCTCCGCGCCGGGCCCGCCGTGAGCGTGCCGTTCGCCCTGTGGAAGCGGCCGCACGACCTCGCCGCCGCCCTCCGCCGGCTGGTCGCCGACATTTTGCCCCCCATGAATCACGGGGGGCTCATTGAGCGCGCCGCCGTCACCATGACCGGCGAACTGTGCGACTGCTTCCCCACCTCTCGCGCCGGCGTCCTGCACGTCCTCGAATCGGTGACGCAGGCGCTGCCAGGAATCCCCGTCTCCGTCTGGCGGACCGACGGCCGGTTCGTCGGCCTCGACGCGGCCCGGGCCGACCCGCGGCCGTGCGCCGCGGCCAACTGGCTGGCGCTCGCCACGTTCGCCGGCCGGTTCGCCCCGCCCGGCCCGGGACTGGTCATCGACGTCGGCTCGACCACGACCGACCTGGTGCCGCTGCGGGACGGCGTGCCGGCGCCGTCGGCCCGCACCGACCCGGACCGGCTCAAGGCCGGCGAGCTGGTGTACACCGGCGTGCGGCGGACGCCGGCGTGCGCCCTGCTGGGCACCGGTGGGGCGGCGGAATTCTTCGCCACCACCCACGACGTCTACCTGCTGCTGGAACGGCTACCGGAGGACGCGGCCGACACGGACACGGCCGACGGCCGGCCGGCGACGCGGGAGTGTACCCACGCCCGGCTGGCGCGGATGGTGTGCGGGGACGCGGAGACGGTGACGCCCACGGCGACGCTGGCGCTGGCGAAGCGGCTGGCACTGGTGCAGCGGCAGGCGATCGACCGGGCGGCCCGGCGGGTGGCGGAGCGGCACGGCCGGCCGGCGGGGCTGGTGCTGGCCGGGGCGGGGGAGTTTTTGGCCCGGGAGGTGTTCGCCGACTTCGGCGGGCCGGTGGTGTCGCTGGCCGAGCGGCTGGGGCCGGAGCGGTCGGCGGCGGCGGGCGCGGTGGCGGTGGCGGAGCTGCTCGGGAGTTCTTGACGGTTCTCCCCTCTCCCCTTGTGGGAGAGGGGCCGGGGGTGAGGGGGGCGGGA
>DASXAN010000804.1:0-2651 GCA_036406755.1 Gemmataceae bacterium | reverse complement strand
CTACGACGACCCCGCCGACCTGCTCGCCCACCTCGACGCATCGCCGCTGCTCAGGCCAAAAGGTCCGTGACGGGGCCGTGGTCCTCGACGCCGGTCAGCCGCACGTCGAGGCCCTGGAACTTGAACGACAGTCGCTTGTGGTCGATCCCCAGGCAGTGCAGGATCGTGGCGTTCATGTCGTGGATGTGCACCGGCTTGTCCACGACGTTGTAGCTGAAGTCGTCCGTCTCGCCGTAGACGACGCCCGGCTTGATGCCGCCGCCCGCCATCCAGACGGGGAAGCACTTGGGGTGGTGGTCGCGGCCGTAGTTGTCCTTCGTCAGCCCGCCCTGGCAGTAAACCGTCCGGCCGAACTCGCCGCCCCAGATCACCAGCGTGTCCTCCAGCAGGCCCCGCTGCTTCAGGTCGGTGATGAGGGCGTAGCACGCCTGGTCCACGTCCTTGCACTGGTTGGGCAAGTCGGTGGTGAGGTTGAAGTGCTGGTCCCAGCCGCGGTGGAAGAGCTGCACGAACCGCACCCCCCGCTCGACCAGCCGGCGGGCTAAGAGGCAGCTGGCGGCGAACGTGCCGGGCTTGTGCACGTCCGGGCCGTACATTTCCAGCACGTGGGCAGGCTCCTTCGACAGGTCGGTCAACTCCGGCACGCTCGACTGCATGCGGAACGCCATCTCGTACTGGGCGATGCGGGCCTGCGTCTCCGGGTCGGCGACGGCGTCGAACTCGTGGTGGTTGAGGCGGGCCAGGCCGTCGAGCATCCGCCGGCGCGCGGCCGAATCAACACCGGGCGGGTTGTTCAGGAAGAGGATCGGGTCGCCCTTGGACCGCAGGGCGACGCCCTGGTGCTTGCTCGGCAAGAAACCGCTGCCCCAGAGGCGATTGAACAGGGCCTGGGCCTCCTTCCGTCCCGTCCACGACGGCGTCATGACGACGAACGCCGGCAGGTTCTCGTTCGTCGTGCCGAGCCCGTAACTGAGCCAGGCCCCGAGGCTCGGCCGGCCGGGCAACTGGTGGCCGGTGCAGATGTACGTGATGGCCGGGTCGTGATTGATCGCCTCCGTCCAGACCGACTTGGCGATCGCGAGCTCGTCCACGACCTTCGCCGTCCAGGGCAATAGTTCGCTGACCCACGTGCCGTTCTTGCCGTGCCGGTCGAACTTGTACTTCGTCGGGGCGACGGGGAAGCGGGACTGGCCGCTGGTCATGGTGGTCAGCCGCTGGCCCTTGCGGATCGATTCGGGCAGGTCCTTGTCGAACAGGTCGGCCATCTTCGGCTTGTAATCCCACATGTCCATCTGGGATGGGCCTTCACTCATGAAGAGGTAAATGGCCCGCTTGGCCTTCGGGGCGAAGTGCGGCAGGCCCGGCAGGCCGCCGACGGCCCTCTCACCCGCGGCGGCGCGGCCGGGCAGCAGCGACGCCAGGGCGGCGGTACCCAGGCCCAGAGCGCCGCGCTTGAAGAAGTGCCGGCGGGTCAGTTGCAAGGCGTGGTCGTGGATCGGGTTCATCGGCTTCAGCCCTTCGTCAGCACCTCGTTCATATTCAGAATCAGGTTGGCCACCATCGTGTACGCCGCCAGCTCGACCGGCGGCAGGGCGCCGTCCGCCTTCGACTCGCCGACCGCGATCAGCTTCGCCGCCGCGTCGGCGTCGCCGGAATACTTCGTCAGCAGGTCGCGGTACGCGGCCAGCAGTTCCGCCGCCTCCTTCGCATCCGGCCGGCGGCAGGTCGCGGCCCGGAACATCCATGCCAGCCGGTCTGCGGGCGTTGCGCCGCCGGCCTTCATCGCCCGCTCGGCCAGCGCCCGGGCCGATTCGACGTACTGCGTCTCGTTCATCAGCATCAGCGCTTGCAGCGGCGTGTCCGTCCGCTCCCGCCGGACCCGGCACGCCTCCCGCGACGGGGCGTCCAGGACAGTCATCTGCGGCGGCGGCGCAGTCCGCTTCCAGAACGTATACAGGCTGCGGCGGTGGACCTTCTCCGGCCCGGTGTCCGCGGTGAAGTTCCGCGTGTTGCTCGTCAGGTAGCCGACCGCCTCCCACAACCCCGGCGGTTGCGGCGGCTTCACCCCCGGCCCGCCCTGCTTCTCGACCAACAGCCCACCCACTGCTAGCGCCTGGTCGCGGAGCGCTTCGGCGTCCAGCCGGAACCGCGGGCCGCGGGCCAGCAGCCGGTTCTCCGGGTCCTTGGCCAGCGCCTCCGGCGTCACCCGGGACGACTGGCGGTAGGCGGCGCTGAGCACGATCTGCCGCATCAGCGCCTTGACGTCCCAGCCGTTTTCGCGGAACTCGACGGCCAGCCAGTCGAGCAGTTCCGGGTGCGACGGCGGCTCACCCTGCGTGCCGAAGTCCTCGGCGGTCTTGACCAGCCCCGTGCCGAAGCACTGCTGCCAGAACCGGTTGACCGCGACCCGGGCCGTCAGCGGGTGCTCCGGCCCGAGCAGCCAGCGGGCCAGGCCGAGGCGGTCGGGCGGCGCGTCGGGCGGCGACGGTGGCAGGAACGCCGGCGTGGCGCGGGTGACCGACGGCCCCTTCTGGTCATACTCGCCCCGCTTGAGGATGAACGCCGGCTTCGGTTGGGGCAGCTCCCGGCAGACGAGCGTCGTCGGCAGTTGCTTGTCGATCCGCTCCCGTTCGACTTCGATGGCGGCGAGT
>DASXAN010000803.1:0-2236 GCA_036406755.1 Gemmataceae bacterium | reverse complement strand
AACTTCCTGGCGTTCGTGAAGGTAGCCGCGGTGATGGTGATGCTGAAATAACCCGGACATCGTAGGTCCCCTGCCTCGTGTCCATACGGCCTAGCCGGGGGCATCGCCCACGACCTGAACAACGTCCTGGCCGGCATCCTCATGGCCGCCGACAACCTGAACCTGGACCTGCCGGCCGACGAGCGGGCGGCAGTCGTGGAGGAGCTGCGGGCGGCGGCCCAGCGGGGGGTGGGAGTGGTTCGGCAGGTGCTGGCGTTCGCCCGCGGCGGGGCGGACGTCGGAAACGTGCTCCGCCCCGCCCCGCTGCTCCGCGACCTGGGCAAGCTCCTCCGCCACCTGCTGCCGCGGTCGGTCGGGCTCGCCGTCGAGGTGACGGACGACCTTTGGCCGGTCGCCGGGGACGGGACCCAGTTCTACCAGGTGCTGATGAACCTGTGCGTCAACGCCCGAGACGCGATGCCCGGCGGCGGGACGGTGACGGTTACCGGGGCAAACCGCGTGGTGGAAGGCGCGGCGCACGCCCAGCCGGGGCCGTACGTCCGGGTGAGCGTCGCGGACACCGGGGCCGGCATCCCGCCGGAACATCTGGGGCGGATCTTCGAGCCGTTCTTTACCACCAAGCCGCCCGGCCAGGGGACGGGGCTGGGCCTGGCCACCGTCTCCGACATCCTCGCCGCCCACGGCGGGTTCGTCACCGTCGAGAGCGAGGTCGGGCGGGGGACGCGGTTCGACACTTACTGGCCGGCCGTCGAACGCCCGCCGACCGGGCCGGACGTGCCGGCCGGGGCCGGCGAGCTGGTGCTGGTGGCCGACGGCGAACGGTCGGCCGCCGAGCTGGCCCGGGCGGCGCTGGAAGCCTACGGGTATCGGGCGCTGGCCGCCCACACCGCGGAGGCGGCGGCCGACCTGCTGGCCCGCCACGGGGCGGAGGTCCGGGCCGTCCTGCTGGACGCGGCGCTGGCCGTCACGCCGCCGGCCGGTGCGGTCGTCCTGTGGGTGGCCGGAGAATCGTCCGTCGGCCCCGGTCACCCGGGGGCCGTCCTGCGCCGACCGTACTCCGCCGACGACTTGCTCCGCGCCCTGCACGCCGCCCTGCACCCGCCGGGGGGAGCCGCATGACCGCGCCGATCCGACTGCTGATCGTGGACGACGACGACACCCTGCGGGCCAACCTGGCCCGGCGGTTCCGGCACCAGGGCCTGGAGGTGGCCGACTTCCCCTCCGCCGAAGCCGCGCTCGCCGGCCCCGCGGCCGGGCGGTTCGACGTGGCCCTCCTGGACCTGCACCTGCCGGGCATGGACGGCATCGCCCTGATGGACAAACTCCGGGAGCGGCAGCCGGACGTGGAGTGCGTCCTGTTCACGGCCCAGGGGTCAATCGAGACGGCCGTCGAGGCCATGCGCCGCGGGGCATACGACTACGTCACCAAGCCCGTCCCCCACCTGCCCGAGCTGGACGTGCGGGTCCGCAAGGCGGCCGAGAAGGCCCGACTGGTCCGGCGGGACCGGCAGCGGGCTGAACAGCTCGCCTACGAGTCTCCGCGCTACCGCCTGGTCGGGTCCGGCCCGGAGTTGCAGAGGGTCGTCCGGCTGATCGAGCGGGTGGCCCCGACGAACGCGACCGTGCTCATCCGCGGGCCGAGCGGGACCGGCAAGGAGCTGGTCGCCCGGGCCCTGCACCTGAACAGCCCGCGGAAAGACCACCCGCTCGTCGCCGTCAACTGCGCCACGCTGCAGGAGACGCTGCTGGAGAGCGAGCTGTTCGGCCACGAGAAGGGCGCCTTCACGGGGGCACAGGCGACGAAGCGGGGCCTGATCGAGGTGGCCGAGGGCGGGACCCTGTTCGTGGACGAGATCGGGGAAATGTCCCCGAGCCTTCAGGCGAAGCTGCTGCGGGTGCTCGAGGGCGGCCACTACCGCCGGGTGGGCAGCACGGAAGACGCCCACGCCGACGTACGGGTAATCGCCGCCACGCACCGGGATCTGGAGGCGGAGCAGGCGGCCGGGCGGTTCCGTGAGGACCTGTACTACCGGCTGAACGTCATCACCATCGACCTGCCCGCCCTGAAGGACCGGCGGGCCGACATCCCGAACCTGGTCGAGCACTTCCTGACGACGCGGCAGGTCGGGCCACGGCGGTTCACCGTGTCCCCGGAGGCGCTGGCGGCCCTGGGGCGGTACGACTGGCCGGGCAACGTCCGGGAGCTGGCCAACGTGCTGGAGCGGGCACAAATCCT
>DASXAN010000802.1:0-3536 GCA_036406755.1 Gemmataceae bacterium | reverse complement strand
GCCTGGGGCGGATGGGCGGCAACATGGTCCTGCGGCTGCTGCGGGCCGGCCACGCCTGCGTGGCCTACGACCGCGACCAGGAGCGGACCCGCACCTTCGACGCGGCCGAGAACGCCAGGGCGGACAAGGCGACCTCCGTCCCCGACCTGGTCAAGCGGCTGACACCGCCGCGGGCTGCGTGGGTCATGCTCCCGGCCGGCAAGGTGACGGAGGACTGCGTCAACCAGTTGGCCGAATTGCTCGAACCGGGCGACACGATCATCGACGGCGGCAACACCATGTTCAAGGACGACGTCCGCCGCGCCGCCGCGCTGAAGCCGAAGGGGCTGACCTACATGGACGTCGGCACGTCCGGCGGCGTCTGGGGCCTGGAGCGAGGCTACTGCCAGATGATCGGCGGGGACGCGGCCGCGTTCGCGCGTCTGGAGCCGATCTTCGCCGCCCTGGCGCCCGGTGGGCCGGGTAAGACGCCGGCCGAGAACGGGTACATCCACGCCGGCCCGGCGGGGGCGGGCCACTTCGTCAAGATGGTGCATAACGGCATCGAGTACGGGCTGATGCAGGCCTACGCCGAGGGGTTCGAAATCCTCGAGAAGGTGGGCAGCGACAAGGTGCCGGCCGAGCGGCGGTACAACCTCGACCTGCACGCGATCGCCGAGGTCTGGCGGCACGGCAGCGTCGTCTCGTCGTGGCTGTTGGACCTGCTCGAACTGGCGTTCCGCGAGGACGCCCGGCTGGACAACTTCCTCGGCTACGTCCCGGACTCGGGCGAGGGCCGGTGGACGGTCGAGGCGGCGATCGAGGAGGACGTGCCGGCCGACGTGCTGACCACGTCGCTGTTCGCCCGGTTCCGCTCGCGGCAGCACCCGGCGTTCGCCGACAAGGTGCTCTCCGCCATGCGGAAGGGGTTCGGCGACCACAAGGAGGTGCCGACCGAACAGATGCGGGCCGCCGTCGCCGCGTCGATCGAGCAGTGGAAGAAAGCGTTCCCCAAGTAGACCGTCAGTCATGGGAATAGTCGCTTGCGGCTTGGCGACCGCTGGCCAAGCCGCAAGCGGCTTTCAGGACCTTTGGAATGCACGACGCCTCGCTCAAGCTCCTCCGCGACCTGCTTGAAACCCCCAGCGCCTCCGGGTTCGAGCGCGCCATCCAGGATGTCGTCCGCGCCTGGGCCGGCCGGTACGCCGACGAGGTCCGCACCGACCGGCACGGCAACGTCATCGCCGCGGTCTACCCGAAGGACAAGTCCGCCGCGGCCGCCCACCGCGTCATGCTGGCCGGCCACTGCGACCAGATCGCCCTGATGGTCCAGCACGTGGATGAGAATGGGTTTTTGTACGTGCAGCCGATCGGCGGCTGGGACATGCAGATCCTCCTCGGCCAGCACCTGACCGTCTGGGCGCGGGAGGGGCCGATCCCCGGCGTCATCGCCCGCCGGGCCACCCACCTGCTCACGCCGGAGGAGCGGGCCAAGGTGCCGCAGTTCATTGACGTCTGGGTGGACATCGGGGCCAAGGACAGGGCCGAAGCTGAGAAGTTCGTCCGCGCCGGCGACCCGGTGACGTTCGCCCTGGGGATGAGGGAGCTGCGCAACGGCCTCGCCGCCGCCCCCGGCATGGACGACAAGGTGGGCGTCTGGACGGTGCTCGAGACGTTGCGGCTGCTGCACGGCCGGCCGCTCCAGGCGGCGGTCTACGCCGTCTCCACCGTGCAGGAGGAGGTCGGCCTCCGCGGGGCGACCACCAGCGCCCACGGCATCAACCCGACCGTCGGCATCGCCGTGGACGTGACCCACGCCACCGACACGCCGGGCAACGACAAAAAGCAGCTCGGCGAAACCAAGGTCGGCGACGGACCGGTCCTGTACCGCGGGCCGAACATCAACCCCCGCGTCTTCGACCGGCTCGAGGAGGCCGCCAAGGCGAACGAGATTCCGGTGCAGGTCCGCGGTGCCCCGCGGGCGACCGGCACTGACGCCAACGCCATCCAGATCAGCCGGGACGGCGTGGCCGCGGCCGTGGTCGGCATACCGAATCGGTACATGCACAGCCCGGTCGAGGTGGTGGCCTTGGCCGACCTGGAGCGGGCCGCCCGGCTGCTGGCCGAGTTCTGCGCCGCGGTCACCGCGGACGGCGACTGGACCCCATGACCGACGACCTGCCGGCCGAGGAACTGTCCGCGGCCCTGGACGCCGTCGTTGCCGACCTGCTTGCCGCGGCCGGCGTCGGCGGGCCGCCCGTGGATGCCCTGGCCCTGGCCGAGCGGCACGTCGGGTTCGTCATCCGCCGCGAGCCGGGCGGCGGGCGTTCCCGCCGGCGGGCGGCGGGGCCGGTGACCGTCGCGGTGGACCCGGACGCGGCCCTTGAGGCCCAGCAGTGGGCGGCGGCGAGAGCGATCGGGGCGCACCTGGCGCCCGAGGTCGTCCGCCGCCTCGGCCTCGACCCGGACGCGGCCCGTCGCGCGGGACTCGGGACGCCGCTGGCCGGACGGGTACTGGTCCCGACCGCGTGGTTCGCTGCCGACGCGGCGGCCTGTGACTATGATTTACTTTCGCTGAAGGAACGGTACGCCACGGCGGGTTACGAACTGCTCGCCGACCGGTGGCTCGACCTGCCCGAGCCCTGCGTCGTCACGGTCCTGGACGACGGCCGGGTGATGCGACGACGAAGCAATGCCCGCCGGGTCAACAAGCGGCCCTCGTCGGCGGAGGAGCGGTGCGGCAGGCTGGTCACGTCTTCGGGCCGGCCGCGCACGGTGCTTTTGGGCGGGTGTTCGGTCCGCGGCTGGCCGGTGCCGACGCCCCACGGGCCGCGGGTGATTCTGCGCTCCACGGTGGACGAAGACGCGCTGGGCGAACAGGCAAACGACTGACCCGGGGCGGACGGGTAAGCGCCCTTTACAACCCCCGGGCCGGCCGCAAAGATGGTTGTTTCGGTATCGCCGAGTTTCGGCAGGATCGACAGTAGGAGCGACGGTGCAATGCCCGAAGACCGCATCCCAATGACGCGCGAAGGGTACGACAAGCTGCGGGCCGACCTGGACCGGATGCAAGGCTCGGAGATGATCGAGGTGACCAAGCGCGTCGCCAACGCCCGGTCCATGGGCGACCTAAGCGAGAACGCCGAGTACCACGCCGCGCGCGAGGACCAGGGGATTCTCCAGGCGAAGATCAACGAGCTGAAAGACCGCCTCAGCCGGGCGACCATCGTTGAAAAGAGCAATCTGCCGTCGGACACCGTCGTGTTCGGGGCCCGCGTCCGGGTCAAGGACCTGGACTACGACGAGGAGGAGATCTTCGAGCTGGTCGGCCCCGGCGACGAGGATTACGACAACAACAAGATTCTCATCACCAGCCCCATCGGTCAGGGCCTACTCGGTAAGCGGGTTGGCGAGCAGGCGGAAATCCCCGTCCCGAAGGGGACGATTCGCTACGAAGTTCTCGAAATCTCGCCGTCGTAGGCGGCACGGCGGTTGCAAGAATTCCGGATCGGCGACCTAACTCGCAGTTGGGGTTGGGTTTTGTGTGCATTCACTGC
>DASXAN010000801.1:0-2394 GCA_036406755.1 Gemmataceae bacterium | reverse complement strand
CCAAGGGGGGAGGGGAGAGAATTCAAACCTCCCCCCTCCCTGCTTCGGGGAGGGGCCGGGGGAGGGGTTTCTTCCACAGATCGGTCGCAGTCGCGGCATGGCGGGTCCGCGGGGGTGGGTTACTGCCATTATTTGAAAGGGAACCGGCCGGGTCCGTCAAGGCATTTGCGGCGATGGGGCCGCTCGCCCGGGATTTCTTCGCCTACAACTTTATCATCTGTTACGGCACGCTGCGGATGCCGCCGGCGCTCCAGGCGAAAATGGTCGAACTGATCGCTTGGCACCCAAGCCGGAAGGTGGCAAAACGAGACAGACCGATGAAACGGCGTGACCCGGAAGCTGCCGTGATGCAGGTGCTAGCCCTGGTGTCGGCGTCCGTGGTCTTAGGGGTCGCCGGTTGGTGCCTGTCGGTGCTACTCTTGGCGCGGGTCTGCGGTGACCTCTACCGCGACGATGCCATCGTCCTGTTCGGCAATCCTCACCTGGGCATCTTTGCGACGATAGTACCCTACCTGCCGATCGCAGCCGGGGCGCTGGCTATGTTCGCCCCCTGGGGGCTGCTGGCCGCAATCGAAAACCGACGAAAGACCGACCCGAGTAAAGAAACAATGACCTGGGAACCAAACTGAAACATTACCCGCAATTCCGAAGCTTGCCACCATCCGCAACCGCCGGTATCCTCGGCTGATCGCCCGTCCCACGGCACCCGCACGATGGAACCCGCTGGCAAGGTCGCGATCGTCACCGGCGCCGGGTCGGGCATCGGCCGGGCGGCCGCCCTGGCCCTGGCCCGCGAGGGCTACGCCGTCGCGCTCGCCGGCCGCCGCCGTGACGCACTGGAAGAAACCGTCGCCCTGGCGGGCTCGGTCCCCCGCCGGCCGATCGCCGTGCCCACTGACGTCACCGACGCGGTGGCCGTCCGCGGCCTGTTCGACGCCACCCTGGCCGCGTTCGGCCGGGTCGATCTGCTGTTCAACAACGCCGGGGCCGGCGCCCCGCCGGTGCCGCTCGAAGACCTGACCGTCGAGCAGTGGCGGCGGGTCATCGACGTCAACCTGACCGGGGCGTTCCTCGGCACGCGGGAGGCGTTCCGGGTGATGAAGGCCCAGTCGCCGCGGGGCGGGCGGATCATCAACAACGGCTCCCTCTCGGCCTACGTCCCCCGGCCCAACTCCGCCCCGTACACCGCCTCCAAGCACGCCATCACCGGGCTGACCCGGGCCGCCGCCCTGGACGGCCGCAAGTACGACATCGCCTGCGGCCAGATCGACATCGGCAACGCCGACACCGAGCTGGCCGCCCGCATGAAAGACGGAGTGCCGCAGGCGAACGGGACCATCGCCCCCGAGCCGATGATGGACGTCGAGCACGTCGCCCGCGCCGTCGTCTACATGGCAAGCCTGCCGCTGGACGCCAACGTCCTGTTCCTGACCGTGATGGCCACGAAGATGCCGTTCGTCGGCCGCGGCTGAGGAGTCTGCGATGACCCACACCGTGCTGCTCACCCTGCTGCTGGCCGCCGACCCGTTGCCCGACTACCGGCCCGTGCCCAACTGGGCGAAGCTGCCGCCGGACCTGACGCTCGGCCCGGTGTCCGCCGTGGCGACCGACAAGGCCGACCGGGTTTACGTCGCCCACCGCGGCCGGCGGCCGGTGCTGGTCTTCGACCGCGACGGCAAGTTCCTCCAGTCCTGGGGCGACGACGTGCTCAAGACGCCGCACGGCCTCCGCATCGACCCGGCCGGCCATGTCTGGCTCACGGACATCGGCAATCATCAGGTCTACCAGTTCGACGCCGACGGCAAGCTGCTGCTGACGCTCGGCCGCAAGGGCGAGCCGGGCAACACCCCGGACAAGTTCGACCGGCCGACCGACGTGGCGGTCACGCCCGCCGGCGACTTCTACGTCTCCGACGGCTACGGCAACTCGCGCGTGCTGAAGTTCTCGCGCGAGGGCAAGCTCCTCAAGCAGTGGGGCAAGAAGGGCACCGGCGAGGGCGAGTTCAACCTCCCGCACGCGGTCTGTGTGGACGGCAAGGGCCGCGTCTACGTCGGCGACCGCGAGAACGACCGCGTCCAGGTGTTCGACGCCGACGGCAAGTTCCTGACCCAGTGGCGCGAGAGCGGGGCGCCGTTCGGCCTGTTCCTCGCCAGCGACCGGATGTTCGTCGCCGACGGCCGGGCCTGCTGGATCAAGGTGCTGGACCTGAAGGGCCAGCCCCTGGGCCGCTTCGGCGCGCCGGGCAAGGGGCCGGGCCAATTCGCGATGCCACACATGCTCTGCGTCGATTCGCAGGGTTCCGTCTACGTCGCCGAGGTGGACAACCATCGGTTGCAAAAGTTCGTGCCCAAGCGCGATTGATCGTGCGTGTTCCGGGGTGGGTTGCATCCGGTT
>DASXAN010000800.1:0-4663 GCA_036406755.1 Gemmataceae bacterium | reverse complement strand
AAAACCCCCGCCGCTCGCCCGGAATCGCGGTCGGTCCCGCTCGACACGCCGCGCCGCCCGGGGTAGCCTGTGCGGACGACCACGGAGGGGACGATGCGCACCCGCGCCTTGATTCTACTCGGCCTCGTGGCCGCCAGTTCGCCGGCCGACCCGCCGGCGGAGCCGCCCGCCGACGGCCGGCTCAACCTGATGTTCGCGGTCTGGGAGCAGGCCGCAAAAGGCGTGCGGTCACTCGTCATCGAGTACCGGCAGGAGGAACACGACCCGGTCTTCCACCGCGTCTCGGACCAATACACTTGCGTCTTCACGCTCCTCCGAGCCGACGATGGAGGGTGGCTGGCAACGTTGGACTGTGAGCCCGCCATCCCGCTTCGCCCACCACCCAGGCGTGCGACCTGGCTGCTGAATCACGGGATCATCTACCTGCTCAACCCCGACGCCAAGGTGGCCGTGCGGTTCGACGGGGCGGCCGGCGACCTGCCGGGGGTTCTCGCCCGGCATTTCAACCCGTTCGTCATCCTGCTCGACCGGAAGCGGGCCGAGGAATGGGCCCGGCTGGAGGTCGCCAAACAGGACGAGTGGTACACCTATCTGGCCGTCACGCCGGTCGGAGGGACGCGGTCGAACAGGTTCGACGGCACGTTCGACGGCGGCGAGGTCGCCGTCATGGCCAAGGACACGGCCGACATCCCCAAGGGGATGCCGCGGGCCCTGCGCCACTGGCGCATGGGCACGGAGGTTCGGATCGACGTCCACACCTGGCGACTGAACCCCGCGGACCCGCCGAAGCCGGCCGAGTTTGCCCGCCCCGAGGACCGGCCGGGCTGGACCGTGCAGCCGTGGCCGTTCCAGTAACCGGCCCCGGCGGTGCATCGTCGGCCGGCCGTCACGCCATCTCCCGCCGCAGCCGCCGCGTCCGCCACCACGCCAGGCCGGCGAGCGGCAGGGCGAGGACGGCGGCCGCGGCGGCGAACCACGCCGGCGGCTTGCGGGGCGGGATGTCCCAGAGTTCGATCGAACCGGGCTGCCATACTGCTAGAGTCTGACCGTCCGGTGCGAGTAGCGGCAAAGCCGACGCATCGACCAGACCCACACGGCCTAACCGGCGACCCGAATGTAAGTCATAAATGGCGATTGTCGGCCGTGACAGTCTGAATCGTTCGGCCCATGGCAGGTCATACCTCTCGATAAACCTGTCCACAGGGGACTGGACCAATTCTTCCAATGCCAGCATTCGTCCGCCCGACTGGCCGCCGTGGTTCCAGGCAACGTCAAGAGCGGCGTTTGACGAAATCCCGCAGCGGGTGCTGCCCGCCATCACATCGACGACGTCGATCTGAGCTTGCGAGTCGTTCGTACCATCGTTTTTGCCGCGCAGAACTAGGGGTTCATCGGCGGCAGAAATAACGTGACTCGCCCCCGATTGCTCCGCCACCTTTCGACCCGATCCAACGTCCCAAACCTGGACGACGCTGCAGGCGGTGAAGGTGTTGGGCCAAAATGTCGTCGCAATGACAAACCTTCCGTCCGGTCTGAGCACGAAGCCGACCGGCGTGTGCAGCCGCGGGAGTGAGACACGGGCCACGATCCGGGCCGTCGCCACCTCCCATACGGCGGCCTCTGGAGCGTCGTGGACACTTCGCTGCAGCCCGGTCGCCAGAAACCGGCCGTCCGGTGAGAACGAGAACGGTGGGACGGCCTCGGCCAACCGAGCGACTTTCTGGAAGGACGGAACTGCCAACAGGGCAGTGTGCCAAGCATCCGTCGTTTCGCCGGCGCAGGCTAGCAGGTCGCCGGCCGGCGAAAAGCAGAAGCCCTGTTCGGACCACGTGCACAGGTCTGGCGGTGCCTCATAACCTGCCCCGGTCACGGTGTCGTATAATCCGCAGGCGCAGACGCCAACGCCTGCCATGTGATTGCCGGCGAGCAGCCAGTGGTCATCCGGAGAAAAGAATACCGAGCTGGACCGCGGCGGTTCCCCGGGGAGCCGGACGGCGGACGAGCCGGTTCCAACGTCCCGAATCTGAAGTGGCTGCGTCTGGCCATCCGGCGAAGCCGGCGTCATTGTGACCCAACGACCGAGAGCCGAGAAGCGGACGGCCCACGGCTCAAACTCACCATCCAGCACGGCCCGCGGCCGCGGCGGCAGCAGCCACCACGCCAGCGCGCACAGGCCCGCCCACGCCGCCGCGGCGAGCAGCCACGTCCCCCGCGGTGTCCGCGGCAGCAGTCGCATCACGCCTCCACCGTCACGCCCTTCCAGAACGCCACCCGGCCGCGGATTTGCGCCGCCGCCGGCTTCGGGTCCGGGTAGTACCACGCCGCGTCCGGGTTCGTCTGGCCGTCCACCGCCAGCGTGTAGTAGCTCGCCGTCCCCTTCCAGCCGCACTCCGTGTGCGTGTCGCTCGGCTGGAAGTATTCGCGCTTGATGGCGTCCGCCGGGAAGTAGTGGTTGCCCTCGACCACCACCGTCGTCGGACTCTCGGCCACCACCTTGCCGTTCCAGATCGCCCGCGGCATCGGCCACCCCCTTGACAACCGGGACACGTTTGGGCGACAATCGTACACTCATCCTAGGCCGCGGAGGCGGCCGCCGGCGTAACCTTTTCGCCCGCCGCGCAGGATCGTCTACGGAGGGACGCCATGCCGGTCATCAGGGACGGTGACACCGACCGCCTGCTCGCCGCCGCCGCCAACGGCGATCTGGCCGCCCGCGATCACCTCCTCGCCTGCCACCGCGACCGCCTCCGTCGGGCCGTCGCCCGCCGCCTCGACCCGCGGCTGGCCGCCCGGTTGGACCCGTCCGACGTCGTCCAGGAGGCCCTGGCCGACGCCGACCGCAAGCTGTCCGCCTACCTCCGCGACCGCCCGCTGCCGTTCTACCCCTGGCTCCGCCGCCTCGCCTTCGAGCGGCTGGTCCGGCTGCACCGCCGCCACGTCCGGGCCGGCAAGCGGTCCGTCACCCGCGAGGCCCCGGCCGACGACCGCGACGCCACCGTCGCCGCCGACGGGCCGGCCAGCGCCGTCGTCCGGGCGGAGCTGCACGACCGGGTGCGGGCGGCCCTGGACCGGCTGCCGGTGGCCGACCGGGCCGTCCTGGTGCTGCGGCACTTCGAGCACCGGTCGGTGCGGGAGACGGCCGACCGGCTCGGGGCGAGCGAGGGGGCGGTGAAGGTGCGGCACCTGCGGGCGCTCCGCCGCCTGTCCGACCTGTTGACCGCCGACGAGGGACCGACCGCATGACCCGGCTCGCCGCCGACGCCCGCGACGCCGACCTGGCCCTGGCCGAACTGGTCGAGGAGCTGACCGCCCGGCTGCGCGGCGGGGAGGCGCCGGACCCGGCGGCGCTGGCCGCCGAGTTCCCGGCGCACGCCGCGGAGCTGCGGCGGCTGCTGCCGGCGCTGGAGGCGCTCACCGCCGGTGGCGGAAATCCCAAATCCGAAGCACCAAATCCCAAATCGTCTTGTTGGGATTTGGGATTTGGTGCTTCGGATTTACCGCGCAGCGGTCGCGGTCGCCTCGGCGACTTCCGCATCGTCCGAGAGATCGGCCGCGGCGGGATGGGCGTCGTCTACGAGGCCGAGCAGCTGTCGCTGAGCCGCCGGGTCGCGCTCAAGGTCCTACCGTTCGCCGCGGCGTTGAACCCGCGGCAGTTGCAGCGGTTCAAGACCGAGGCCACGGCCGCCGCCCAGCTGCACCACTCGCACATCGTCCCGGTGTACGCCGTCGGCTGCGAGCACGGCGTCCACTACTACGCCATGCAGCTGATTGACGGCCAGACGCTCGCGGACGCCATCGGGCAGCTGCGGGCGAACGGCCTTAGTAGTTCTCCCCCTCTCCCCTTGTGGGAGAGGGGGAGAACGAGGGTCCCCCGACTCCACCGTCTTCCAACCCCGCCCCGCGGACGACCCGTCCTCCGCGGCCGTGCCCGCCGCATCCACGGCCGCTCATCCCATCGCCGCCGGCACCACCGTCGGCCCCCGGCCCGGCCCGGCCGACTTCCGCACCGTCGCGGAACTCGGCGCCCAGGCGGCCGACGCCCTGGACTACGCCCACCAGCTCGGCGTCGTCCACCGCGACGTCAAGCCGGCCAACCTCATGGTGGACGCCCGCGGCCACCTGTGGGTCGCCGACTTCGGCCTGGTCCGCTACGCCGACGAGGGCGGGCTGACCGTCTCCGGCGAACTGCTCGGCACCCTCCGGTACATGTCCCCCGAGCAGGCCACCGCCCGCCGCGGCGTCGTCGATCATCGGACGGACATTTACGCGCTGGGGGCGACGCTCTACGAGCTGCTCACGCTCGTGCCGGTACACGGCGGGCGGACGCGGGCCGAGCTGTTCGCCCAGATCGTCGGCGACGACCCGACCCCGCCACGGAAGCACAACCCGGCCGTGCCCGTCGAGCTGGAGACGGTCGTCCTCAAGGCGATCGCCAAGGACCCGACCCGCCGATACCAGACGGCCCAGGACCTGGCCGACGACCTGCGGCGGTTCCTGGCCGACCAGCCGGTGCAGGCCCGCCGGCCCGGCCCCGGCGAACGGCTGCGGCGGTGGGCGCGACGCCACCGCCGGGTCGTGGCCGCGGCCGTGGGCATGGCCGTGTTCGCCGTCGGCTGTCTGGCGGTGAGCCTCGCCGGCATCGCCCGGGAGCGGGACGAGGCCG
>DASXAN010000799.1:0-2630 GCA_036406755.1 Gemmataceae bacterium | reverse complement strand
CCCCCCCCCCCCCCCCTCGCCACACCTGATCGGGCATTCGCCCGCCGAACGGGCGATGAAGGAGGCCGGACGATGTGGGAATCCTGGGCGGGTGAGTCATGGGTCATCGCGTGGCTGGTGCGGGCCACGGCCCTCGGTCTGATCACGGCTGTCGCCGCCGCGGTCGTGCAACGGCGGTCGGCCGAATTGGCGCACCGCCTCTGGGTGGCCGCACTCGCGGGGGTGCTGCTGCTGCCGCTGCTCGGCCCGCTGGTGCCAACGTGGTCCGTCCCGACGGGCGGCGCAAGGGTGGTCGAAGTGGGCAGGCCCGCCGACGCAGTTCCCGTGACTGTGGTCGCAACTGCGCCGGCAGTTCCGGATGATCCGGACCGGCTGCCGACCGCCCCGGACGTCGGACCGACAGCTCCGACTGCCGATCCGCCCACGGCGGTGACCGAGCCGACTCAACCGGCCGCGCCATCGCCCGTCCCGGCGCCGCGGCCTACCGCCGGGGTGCCGTGGGCGCTCGCCGCCTGGGTCGGCTGGGCCATTGTGGCCACCGCCCTGCTCGGCCGGCTGTGCGTCTCGGCCGTCGCGCTAGGGCGGCTGATCCGCCGCTCGCCCGCCGCGCCGCCCGGTGTGCGGGACGAGCTAGCGGACGTCGCCGCCGGGCTCAGCGTTCGCCGGCGGTTTGACGCGCGGGTTCTGCCCGCCGGGGCGATGCCGATGGCGTGCTGGCTGGGGCGGTGGGTCGTGCTGCTGCCGGCCGACTTCGGCCGCTGGCCGGCCGGGCTGCGGTGGACCGTCGCCGCCCACGAACTCGGCCACATCGCCCGGGGCGACGCCTGGTCGGACCTGCTCACCCAGGTCGTCTGCCGACTCGGCTGGCCGCACCCGCTGCTGTGGCTGGCCGCCCGAGCCGTGCCACGGCTCCGCGAGCGGGCCTGCGACGAGTGGGTCCTGGCGACCGGCCGCGTCGGCCTCCGCGACTACGCCGGGCACCTGCTCGACGTGGTGGCCCGCTGCCCGGCGACCGGCGGGGCGCTGGCGCCGGCAATGGCCCGTGCTGTTAACCTGGAGCGGCGGCTGCGATCCGTACTGGCCGGCCGGCCGCCGGTGCCGCACCGCAAACTGGCCCGGCTCGCCGTGACCGCAGCCGCCCTGGCCGCGACCGCCGTCGTGGCCTGCGCCCAGCCCACACCTAGCGCCAAGGACATTCCGAACCAGCCGGCTGTCCCGGTCAACCAGCGCACCGCCGAGCCGGTGCCCGCCGACGGCCCGGCGATCAGTATCGCCGGCATCGTCACCGGCCCCGATGGCCGGCCGATCGCCGGGGCGACGGTCGTGCTGCGGGCGAAGATCGGCGGCCACCAATACTCCTTCGGCGTGCGGCACAACCGCGACATCCTGGCTCGGACGACGGCCGGCGCCGACGGCGGGTTCATCTTCAAGGGGATCGGCCTGCCGCCGCGGCTGGAGGAGGTCATCGACGGCCTGATGCGGGGCCGGGGCGGGGCCGAGCTTCTGGCGTGGGCCGACGGCCGTGGGCTGGTCTGGGCCGACGTCCAGCGGGTGACCGGGAACGAACCGGTGCGGCTGGTGCTGCCGCCGGAGGCGGCCGTGACCGGCGTCGTGCGGAACGAGGCCGGCCGCGGCGTGCCGGGCGTTACGGTCAGCGTCGGGAATGCGACGCGGGCGACTGCCGATGCGGACGGCTTCTTCCACCAGCCGGGCGACTTGAACCTGACGCTGTCGGAGGTGTCGTTCGACGCCACGACCGACGCCGAGGGGCGGTTCACGCTCCGCCACCTGCCGCCGGACTACCGGCTGCTCGCCGTGTTCGAGCGGCCGGGCTGGCAGCGAAAAGCCCTGTTCATCGACACCGGGTCGAACACGGAATTGACAGAAGTCAAGACGAGCGGCGGCCGCGGCGAGCCGGTCCCGGTGCAGCGGTCGCCCCTGAACGTCACGCTGGCGGGGCAGCGGTCTCTCACCGTCAAGGTGACCGACCACACCGGCCGGCCCGTCCGGGACGGGGCGGTCGAAGTGATCGACGGCCAGAGGCACTTCGCCGGCCGGGCCGACGTGGACGACGGTGTGGCCCGGGTCGCGGCCGGACCGCCTGGCCGTTACGAGTTCATCTACGCCGCCGACCCGCTCCACCCCCGCCTATCCACGCGGGTGAGCGCCGACGTGCCGGCGGGCGATGACTCGCCGACGGTCGAAATCCGCCTGCCCGAGCCGCGGTGGCTCACCGGCCGGGCCGTGGACGCCGACACCGGCCGGGGGCTCGTCGGCGTGTACGTGTCCGTCTGGGAGAAGCGCGACGACGGGTCCGTCGGCTCGACGGCCGTCAGCGGAGCCGGCGGGGAGTTTCGCATCCCGTTCGTGCCCGGCCGCGGGTCGGCCCGGGTGCACCTGCCGGTGTTCGGCTACCTCCCCGACACGATCTTCACCAACTCGGACCGGGCCACGTCGGCCGGCATCCCCGTGGACGTGCCCAGGGACGGCGAGCCCGCACCGGTGACGGTGCGGATCGGCCGCGGGCTGGCGGTCCGCGGCACCGTCCGGGACCGGGACGGCAAGCCGGTCGCGGGGGCCGTCATCACCGCCCAGAACGACGACCGGCCATTCCGCAGTGCGACCACGAC
>DASXAN010000798.1:0-2215 GCA_036406755.1 Gemmataceae bacterium | reverse complement strand
GGCTTTCAGCTCGCGCTCGTAGATGCGGGCCGATTCCGGCGTGCGCTTGAGCTCGCCGCCGCCCGAGCGGACGCTGCGGTCGCCGCTGGGCATGTCCTGCCAGACGAGCAGGCCGAGCTTGTCGCACCAGTAGTACCAGCGGGCCGGCTCGACCTTGACGTGCTTGCGGGTCATGTTGAAGCCGAGCTTCTTGGTAATCTCGATGTCGTACTTGAGGGCCTCGTCGGTCGGGGCGGTGTACAGGCCGTCGGGCCAGAACCCCTGGTCGAGCGGGCCGAACTGGAACACCGGCTTGTCGTTGAGCATCAGCCGGGTGACGCCGTGCTCGTCCTTGCCGAGGCTGCTCTTGCGGATGGCGACATAGCTCCGCACTTCGTCGAGCGGCTTCTCGCCGTCGAGCAAGACGACGCGGAGGTCGTACAGGGTCGGCGATTCCGGGGACCACGGCTCGACTTGGCTGAACGTCAATTCGATCGGCCCGTCCGCGGGGCCACGGTGGGCCGTCCCGGCGGCTTCAGCGTGTCCGGGCTTCATGGCCACGCCATTCAGCGTCAGCCCCGGCTTGCCGCCGCGGATGACGGCCGAGACGATGACCTTTTTGGCGTCCAGATCCGGGACAATCTTCAGAGATTCGATGCTGGTCGTCGGCACGGGCTCCAGCCAGACCGTCTGCCAGATGCCCGTGGTCGGCGTGTACCAGATGCCGCCGGGCCGGCGGACCTGCTTGCCCCGCGGCTGCGGGCCGGCATCCGACGGGTCCCACACGCCGACGATCATCTCTTGCTCGCCGGACTTGAGCGCGTCGGTGATGTCGAACGAGAACGGGTCGTACCCGCCCTGGTGCTTGCCCAGCTCCTTGCCGTTGACCCAGACGGTCGTGTCCCAGTCGCAGGCGCCGAAGTGCAGCAGCGTCTTACCGGACCACTTCGCCGGGACGGTGAAGGTGCGGCGGTACCAGAGGCGGTTGTCCGGCCCGACTTGCTTCATGACGCCGGACAGCGCCGACTCGACCGGGAACGGCACCAGGATTTTGCCGTCGAACTTGTCCGGCTTGCCCTCCGCCTTCGGGCGGATGGCGTAGTCCCACAGGCCGTTGAGGTTCTGCCAGTCGGGGCGGACCATCGTCGGCCGCGGGTACTCCGGGTGCGGCTTCGCCGGGTCCACGTCCTTGGCCCAGCGGGTCATGAGCGGGGCGGCCTTGGGGGCCCAGTCGGCGGCGAAAGCCGGGGCGGTCCACAGCAACAGCAGCGTCAGCCAGGGGGTGCGGCGCATGGCGGGGTCCTCGGCGGGTGGGGGCGGGTCGGGCCGCCCGGTGGGGAGAATGTAGCAGTCCGCCCGGCCGCCCGCCACACCCCGCCTTGACCGATCCTGCCCGGTCCGGGTATACACGGCGGACTGTCATCCCGAGCCCCCGGAGGTGGTTATGGCGGTGCTGACTCGGATCGCGTCCCCGTACCGGACCCTGTTGGCCGTCAAGCGGCGGCTGTTCGGCTCCCGCCTGGGCGCCGCCCGGCCGGTGCCCCGGGCCGACTACAAGCAGACCTGGAACCGCCTGTCGGTCGGGGAGGACGACGCCAAGACCGGCGTCGCCGGCTACACCGACGAGCGACTGTTCGACGCCACCGCCCGGGCCACTCTGGCGACGCTGCAGCGGACCGTCGGCGTCCGCCCGACCGACACCATCCTCGAGATCGGGGCCGGCGTCGGCCGGGTCGGCAGCGTCCTGGCCCCGCTGTGCAAGGAGTGGATCGGGGCGGACGTGTCCGAGAACATGCTCACCCACCTCCGCCGGCGGCTGAAGCACCTGCCCAACGTCCGCACCCTCGCCCTGAACGGGTACGACCTGGCCGCGGTCGCCGACGCCTCGGTGGACATGGTCTACTGCACGGTCGTGTTCATGCACCTGGAGGAGTGGGAGCGGTTCCGGTACGTCCGGGAGGCGTTCCGCGTCCTCCGCCCGGGCGGCCGGCTGCTGGTGGACAACTACACGATCGTCACCGACGACGGCTGGAAGATGTTCGAGCAGCTCCTGGCGCTGAAGCCGCTGGAGCGGCCGGCCCAGGTGAGCAAGCCGTCCACGCCGCAGGAGCTGGACGCCTACTTCCGCCGGGCCGGGTTCCGGGACATCGGGCAGCAGCTCGAGGGCCTGTGGGTCTTCTGCCACGGCGTCAAGCCGGGCTGAGCGACAGTTGTGCCCCGGCCCGGGAGGGCGAGG
>DASXAN010000797.1:0-2199 GCA_036406755.1 Gemmataceae bacterium | reverse complement strand
CCGCCCGCCGGTGCCCCCGGCGGGCGCTTGCGGCCTACGGCCGCCCGCCCAACATCTGAGTAATCGCCGGGGCCGTTACACGATTTCTTCGCGGGATTAGAGGCGGCGACCGGGCCCGGGGCCGCCGTTTGCCGGACCAGCCCGGGCGGTCGTAAGATACCTCCTCCCGCCGACCCGGCCGAGAGACCGCCATGCCCGTGCCCGCCGCGACCGTCTACCCCGTGGACTACCTCCGCACCTTCACCACCGCCGTCTTCGAGCGGCTCGGCGTGCCGCCGACGGACGCCGCCCAGGCGGCCGACGTGCTCATCGCCGCCGACCGCCGCGGCATCGACTCGCACGGCGTCGCCCGGCTGAAGGCGTACAGCGACCTGTTCCAGCTGGGCAAGGTCCAGCCGCGGGCAAGCGTGACGATGCTCCGCGAGACGGCCAGCACGGCCGCCGTGGACGGCGGCAACGGGCTCGGGCTGGTGGTCGGCCCGAAGGCGAACGCCATCGCGATCGACAAGGCGCTCGCCGCCGGGACCGGCTGGGTGACGGTCCGCAACTCGACGCACTACGGCATCGCCGGCTACTACACCCTCGCCGCCGCCAACCGCGGGCTGATCGGCTGGTCGATGACCAACGCCGCCCGCGCGGTGGTGCCGCCGGGCGGGGCGGAGCGGATGCTCGGCACCAACCCGATCTCGGTCGCGTTCCCGGCCGGGGACGAGCCGCCGGTCGTGATCGACTTCGCCACCAGCGCCGTCGCGTTCGGCAAGATTCAGATCAAGATGCGGGCCGGGCTACCGGTGCCGGACGGCTGGATCGTGGACGGAGACGGCAAGCCGACGAACGACCCGACGACGCTCCGCGGCGGCGGGGCGATGCTGCCACTGGGCGGCGACGTGGAGCGCGGCGGGCACAAGGGCTACTGCCTCGGGGCGCTGGTGGACCTGCTCTGCGGCGTGCTGAGCGGGGCGGGGTGGGGGCCGTTCGTGCCGCCGTTCATCATCGGTCAGCACGTGCAGCCGGAGCGGTCGGTCGGGCCGGGCATCGGCCATTTCTTCGGCGCGATGCGGGTCGACGCGTTCATGGACCCGGCCGAGTACCGGGGGCGGATTGACGAGTGGTGCCGGACGTTCCGGGCGGTGCGGCCGGCCGCCGGATCGGCCGGGGTGCTGGTGCCGGGCGATCCGGAGCGGCGGGCGGAGGCGGAGCGGGCGGCGGCGGGCGTGCCGCTGCCGCCGCCGGTCGTGACCGACCTGCGGGCGGTCGGCGAGCGGGTCGGGGTGCCGTTCGAGTGAGGTTCAGTCATGCGCGACCGCGCCGCCGCCTACTTCCGCGACCTGCAGGACCGCATCTGCCGCGGCCTCGAAAGCCTCGACGGTCCGGGCCGGTTCCGCGAGGACTCCTGGCAGCGGCCCGGCGGCGGCGGCGGGCGGACCCGCGTCCTGGGCAACGGCGGTGTGTTCGAGAAGGCCGGCGTCAACTTCTCGGAAGTGTACGGCGAGATGTCGCAGGAGTTCGCCGCGCAGGTGCCGGGCGAGGGCCGCGCGTTCTACGCCACCGGCATCTCGCTCGTGCTGCACCCTCGCAACCCGCACGTGCCGACGGTCCACGCCAACTTCCGGTTCCTCGAAAAGGGCGATCGCAGTTGGTTCGGCGGCGGGGCCGACCTGACCCCGTACTACCCGGTCCGGGAGGACGTGGTCCACTTCCACCGCACCTGGAAGGCGGTGTGCGACCGCCACCCGGCCGCGGCCGACTACCGCCGGATGAAGGCGGAGTGCGACCGGTACTTCTTCCTGCCGCACCGGGGCGAGGCCCGCGGCGTCGGTGGCATCTTCTTCGACTACCTCGGCGGGGACCTGGAGGCGGTGTTCGTCTTCGTCCGTGACGCCGGCGACGCCTTCCTCGATTCGTACCTGCCAATCGCCCGGCGGCGGATGGACGAGCCGTACGGCGACCGCCACCGCGCCTGGCAACTCGTCCGCCGCGGGCGGTACGTCGAGTTCAACCTGTTGTACGACCGGGGGACGCTGTTCGGGCTGAAGACGGGCGGGCGGACGGAGTCGATCCTGATGTCGCTGCCGCCGGCGGTGACGTGGGAGTACGACGCGCGGTCGGAGCCGGGGTCGCCGGAGGCGGAGCTGGTGGACGTGTACCTGAAGCCGCGCGATTGGGCGGACGAACTCGGTTAGCCGCGACCCGGAGTCC
>DASXAN010000796.1:0-2078 GCA_036406755.1 Gemmataceae bacterium | reverse complement strand
GGGTTGCTTGGCCGTTCTCCTAACCTGCCTCGTCCTCGCGGCACCGGCCCGCGCCGCCGAGCCGCCGTTCACCGCCGACGTGCAAGCCATCCTCGACCGCAACTGCCTCAAGTGCCACGGCCCGCTGGAGCAGAAGGCCGGCCTGCGGCTCGACTCCGCCGCCGCCCTCTGGAAAGGCAGCGAGAACGGCCCCGTCGCGGTGGCCGGCAAGCCGGACGACAGCAAGCTCCTGCGGGCGCTCGCCGCCGACGCCGACCCGCACATGCCGCCGAAGAAGCAGCTGGCGGACGCCGACATCGCCAAACTCCGGGCCTGGATCACCGGCGGCGCGGCCAAGCCGGACGTGCGAACCACCGCGGCGGCCGTCCCGACGGACCCGACGGCCGCCATCGACCACTTCCTCGCCGCCGGCTGGCAGGCCCGCGGCGTAACGCCCGCCCCGGTGTGCGACGACCGCACCTTCGTCCGCCGGGTGACGCTCGACCTGCTCGGCCGCATCCCGACGCCGGAGGAGGCGCAGGCGTTCCTCTACGACGCCTCGCCGGACAAGCGCACCGCCCTGGTCGATCGGCTCATGGCGACGGACGAGGCGGCCCGCAACTTCCGCGAAATCTGGGACGCCCTGCTCATGGGCCGCCGCGGCGGTCGCCGCGAGGACCGCCGCCGCGACGGCGGCTGGTTCGCCTTCCTCGAAACCGCCTACAAGCATGACCGGCCGTGGGACGAGGTCGTCCGGACGATCATCACCGCCCGGCCCGAGCGGCCCGAGGACAAGGGGGCGATCTGGTTCCTGTACGAGCGGCGGAACGAGCACCAGCAGATGGCCGAGGCGATCGCCCCAATCATCTACGGCACCCGGATCGACTGCGCCCAGTGCCACGACCACCCGCTCGCCGGCGAGATCAAGCAGGGCCACTACTGGGGCCTGGTCGCCGCGTTCAACCGCAGCAAGAATGCCGACCGCGGAACGCCGGCCGTCCGCGAGTCGGCCGCCGGCGGGTTCATCAACTTCACGAACCTGAAGAAGGAATCGCAGCCGGCCCACATCACCATGCTCGGCGGCCGGACGATCGACGAGCCGTCCGCGGACGCCGACACGCCGGACCGGTACGTGGACCCGAAAGCGGCCGTGAAGGTGCCGAAGTTCTCCCGCCGGGCGGCCCTGGCCGACGCCGCCACCCGCGGCAACCCGCTGCTGGCCCGGTCGTTCGTCAACACCACCTGGGCGCTCCTGATGGGCCGGGGGATCGTGGACCCGCCGGACGAGATGAACTCGAAGCACCCGCCGAGTCACCCGGAGCTGCTCGACTGGCTGGCCGCCGACTTCGCCGCCCATCGCTATGACGTCCGCCGGCTGATCCGGGCAGTCGTCCTGAGCCGCGGCTACCAGTTGGCCGCGGCCCGGGGGACGGCCCCGCCGGGGGAGGCGTTCGCCGCCGCGGCGGAGCGGCCGTTGACGGCCGAGGCGATCGCCCGCTCGGCCCGCATCGCGGCGGGCCTGTCGGCCGACGACGATACGTTCCGCCGGGCGGTGGTCGAGCGGTTCCCGGACGTGCTGCCCCGCACGCCGCGGGCGACGATCCAGCAGGCGATGTTCCTGGCCAACGGCGACCTGGTGGCCGGGCTGTTCAAGCCGACGGCCGGCGGCGTGGCCCGCATCGCGGCGCTGCCAACGCCGGCGGATCGGGTCCGCGAGGCGTTCCGCCGATCGCTGCTCCGCGACCCGGATGCGGACGAGCTGAGCCGCGGCGTGGCGTTTTTGCAGGGACACGCCGATAAGCCGGCGGACGGCGTCGGACAATTGTTGTGGGCGCTGGTGTCGGGGCCGGAGTTTTTGACGAACCATTGAGGGGACAGCGCGATTCCGTGCCGGGTTGGTGTTAGCCCCGAAGGGGCGGTACAGCGTTAGCCCAGGGCGCGAGCCCTGGGTAACACGTGTCATGAAATGTCGATAGCCCCGGAGGGGCGACACAGCGCATGAACGGTCCGAGGTTGTGTCGCCCCTCCGGGGCTCCGGCGAATCGCGGGGCATCGGAACCCAGGGCTCGCGCCCTGGGCTAACGCTGTACCGCCCCTTC
>DASXAN010000795.1:0-5116 GCA_036406755.1 Gemmataceae bacterium | reverse complement strand
ACGCCGCCGGCCTTCTGGGCCTGGGCAATGGCGTGCAGGGTGACGGTCGTCTTGCCGCTGGCCTCCGGGCCGTAGATCTCGACGACCCGGCCGCGGGGCAAGCCCTTGCCGCCCAGGGCCAGGTCCAGGCTCAGCGCGCCGGTGCTGATGCCCTGGACCTCCTGAGTCGAGTCGCCGCCCAGCTGCATGATGGCGCCCTTGCCGAACTGCTTCTCGATCTGGGCGAGGGCGTTCTTCAGTTCCTTGTCGTGTCCTTGCTCCGCCATGGGGTCCCTTTCATGCATGGTGGCCGCGAATGCCCGCCGGCAGCGGGTCGGTTGGTGGCTGGTTGTGAACGGCCTAACGTATCACAGCCGGAGGACCGCACCAATGTCAGCAGTGACGAGGCGAGCCGCCGACCGGTCCAGTGGATATCGGCTCATTATAGGGTACGGGTGTTCATTTTCCTAGCAGATTCCGGCGGATTCGGGCCGGCCGGCGGCAACCCGGTTGACCGCGCGCAAACGGCGATGGTAAAGTGAGTTATTCAAACCCGGGAGGCGGGGCATGAGTTTCGGAGAAGATGCCGGCACCGATTTCGCCACCGCCCGCGGCCGGGATTGGCCGAGCGTGCGGCAGTTCAACATCTTTCTGGCCAACCGCGTCGGGGCGCTGGTCAACGTCTTCCGCTGCTTCGAGAAGACCGACGTCCGCATCCTGTCGATGACCATCATCGATACCGCCGACGTCGCCATCCTGCGGCTGGTGCTCAGCCACCCGGAGCGGGCGGTCGAGATTCTGGAGCAGGCCAAGCTCATGTACACCGAGAGCGACCTGCTCGTGGTGCAACTGCCGGAGGGCAGGCAGCCGCTCTTGCAGATTTGCAAGGCGCTCCTCGCGGCCGAGATCAACCTGCACTATGCGTACCCGCTGCTCGTCGGCCCGGCCGGGTTGCCGGCGCTGGCCATCCACGTGGACAACCACGAGCAGGCGGTGCAGACGCTCGAGTCGCAGGGGTTCGCGGTGTTCAGCGAGAATGATCTAGACGACGCGACGGGTTCATATTGATTCTTCGACGGCTGCCATATGCAACCGACCTTTCGCGTACTGGTGAATCGGACGGACGAGCGCCCTGTTTCACGGCCCGACGATGTCGATCGCCTGTGCGCTGACTTGGCCAACCGCCCGGTGTACACGGTTGATGTGATCGGGGAGCACAGCTACGCCGGTCCACACCTCGACTTGATTGTGGAGTCCGGTCGGGCAACCGCCTTCTTCTCGGACATGGCCTGTGGAATCAAGCGGGTGTCGCGCGACGAAGCGTGTACGGATCGCGGCATCATATCGCTTCGGAATGACACTTACCCGGAATTGGAACTCGACCAGATCGAAGTCCATCCGCGGGACATCATCCCGCCCGACCGGGCAGTGTCCATCCTTCGGCACTACCTGACCACAGGCGAGGTTGTCGGTTTGGTGCCTTGGCCACCCGATGATGAGTTGGAATGGGGCGGGGATCAAGGCATGCCCGACCGGCCCGGCGAAGAAGTGCCGTTTTAGGTGCGGAAGCGCTATCGAAAAAGCGCTACCCCGCCCGCCGTAGACCCAGGGCCGCGATCTCCAGCGCGATCAGCTCGTGAACGACCAGCGCGTCCGGCGGCCGGGCGGCCGGTTGCCGCGCCAGCAGCCCTTCGAGCAACCCCGTCAGCCGCGGCGGCCAACTGCGGGCCACGGCCGTCAGCGCCTCGGCCGCGACGTCCTGCCGCCTCTGCTCCAGCATCTCCGCGACCGGCCCCCGCGGGTACGGCAACGTCCCGGTCAGCGTCTCGAACAGCGTCACGCCGAAGCTGAACCAGTCGGCCGCCGGGCCGTCCCGCGGGTCGTCGCCGCACAGCTCCGGGGCGAGGTAATTGGCCGTGCCGAGCACGTAGCCGTCGTCGGCGAAGACGCCGTTCTCGCCGGGGCGGTGGGTGAACCCGAGATCGACCAGCACGGCCGTGCCAGCGTCGGAGAGGCGGACGTTCTCCGGCTTGACGTCGCCGTGGACGAACCCGGCCCGGTGCAGGGCGGCCAACGCCTCGGCCGTCTGGCGGGCGACCCAGGCCGTCGTCCGCAGGTCCAGGGCGTAGTCCCGCTGGAGGCGGTCGCGGAGGGTCTCGCCGGCCAGGAATTCGAGGGCCAGGAAGTACGGCGGGTCGGTCACATGGGCGTCGAGCAGGCGGACGACGTGCGGGTGGCGGACGGCCCGCAGGGCCCGGTACTCGCGGCGGAGCAGGCGGACGGCGGTCGTGTGGCCGGGCCAGACCTCGCGGGGCAGTTTGACGGCGCAGGGGCGGTCGTCGGCGTGGCGGCGGGCGGCGAAGACTTCGGTGAGGGGGCCGCCGCCGAGGGGGCGGAGCAGGTCGTAGCCGGGGACGTGCGGCAGCGGCGGCATGGGTTGTCGGGAAAAGACGGACCGTACCGATGACATCGGCACGGCCGGCCGCGGACGTGAAAAAAAGCCGCTTGCGGCTATGCGGGCCCCCGCCCGCATAGCCGCAAGCGGCGTCGCGGATCAGACGACGACCGGTTCCTCCGCCACAACCGGCTCCCGCCGGTGCATGCGGAAGAAGACGACGAACACCAGCAGCGCGATCATGACGCCGGCGCTGGGCACCAGCCAGAACGTGTGCCAGTCCACCACCCCGGACGGGTCGGTGAACTCGCCCTTGAGCCAGCCGGCCAGCAGGTTGCCGATCCACATGCCGACGCCGTAGGTCAGGAAGCTGAACAGCGCCTGGCCGCTGGCCCGGATGTCCTTCGGGGCCTCGTTGTCCACGTGGATGAACCCGGCGGCGAAGAAGAAGTCAAAGCAAAACCCGTGCAGGGCGACGCCGGCGATCACCAGGGCGAACGCCAGGCCCTCCGGCCCGCCCTGAGAGAACAGGAAGTACCGCAGCCCCCAGCAGAACATGCCCAGGGCCAGCACCCACTTCATCCCCATGCGGAATAAGAACCACGGCAGCAGTGGCAGGAAGATCAGCTCGCACACCTGCCCGATCAGCATGGTCGAGCCGATGTTCGTCACCCCGGCCGCCTTGGTCAGGAACTCGCTCGTGACCGTGTAGTAGAACGCCAGCACGATGGTGATGGCGAACGACACGCCGAAGAACACGGCGAACGACGGGTCGCGGAACAGGTCCAGGGCCTTCTTGAACGGCAGGGCGTCGCCGGGCTTGCCGCTCGGCGGGGTGTGCGGCAGCAGCAGGCTGAACACGCCCAGCACGGCCGACAGCCCGGCGGCCAACAGCAGCGGCCCGTTGCTGGCCGAGGCGTCGAGGACCACCGTCTTGCCGTCCTGCACGACCGTCTGCTTGAACAGGATGTCGATCAGGAACCCGACGACGATCCAGCCGAGCGTGCCCAGCACGCGGATGCCGGGGAAGTCGCGGGTGGCGTCCGGGATGTGGCTGAAGGCGATCGAGTTCGACAGGGCCAGCGTCGGGTTGTACAGCAGCGCGTACGCCAACGACACGGCGAACAGGTCCCAGAACTGGTTGGGGTCCTGAATCTGGGCCATCCAGTAGAGCAGGCCGGCCCCGCCGAGGTGCAGGACGGCCATCATCCGTTCGCTGGCGAAAAACCGGTCGGCGATGTAGCCGGCGAACATGGTCGAGATGATCGCCCCGAGGGCCATGTTGCCGATCAGGGCCCCCGCCTGGGCCGGGGTGAACCCCTTGCCCGTCAGGTACGGGAAGAAGACGACGAACCACGCCCCCCAGATGGCGAACTGCAAGAACATCATGATCGACAGCCGGATCCGCAGCTCCATGTCCAGGGGCGGGGCGGCCGTCGCCGTCTCGGTAGCCATGCGGTGATCTCCCGGTGTGGAATGCGATTGGTCGGGCGGGCGGATTAGCCAGAACTGTATGCCCCGGCGACACGTTCCGCAACGAAATTCCCCGCCGCCGGCCGCCCGCCGCCGCCCGCCGGGGGCCGGTTCTGCCACCGGGGCAACCCGGCCGCCCGGCCGGAAAGCGCTTCACACCGGTTCGGCCGGCTGTATTGTTAAGCTAGGGGAATTGGGCACCTGTCCACCGAGGCTCGCAGCCGCCCGACCCAACCGCACCGGGCGGCGGGAGTTCACCCGATGTCCGTCGCCACACTGCTCCAGCCGACCGCGACCGAGGCCGCCTTCATCCGGCAGGCCAAGCAGATCTGCAACGACCTGATGCCGCACAGCCCGGCCATCTACTGGCTCGACTTCCTGGCGTCGATCGGCATCTCCTGGGCGGCCCTGATCGTCTGCCTGAACGCCGAAATGGGTTCAGTCACGCAGGTCGTCGCGTTCGTGGTCGCCGGCTTTTTGCTCTACCGCTCGTCGGTGTTCACGCACGAGCTGGCGCACATGTCGCCGACCCGGTTCCGCACCTTCCGCGTCGTCTGGAACGTCCTGTTCGGCATCCCGTTCCTGATGCCGACGTTCCTGTACACCGACCACCGCGTCCACCACACCAACCAGACCTACGGCACCCCCGGCGACGCCGAGTATTTCCCCTACGCCCACAAGTCGGTCTGGTCGCTCCTGGGCAGTCTGCTCGTCGTCCTCATCGTGCCGGCGCTGCCGCTGATCCGGTTCGGCATCCTGGGGCCCGTCAGCTGGCTGCACCCGAAGCTGCGGCGGTGGGTGTGGCAGAAGGCGTCGTCGCTCGGCACGCTCAGCCCGAAGTACGTGCGGGACGACGCCGACGCCGACGAGCGGCGGGCCGTGATTTGGCAGGAGCCGGCGTGCGCGGCCGTGGTCCTCGGCTTGGCCGTCTCGCTGGCGACGGGTTGGCTGTCGTGGACGTCGTTCGCCCTGATCTGGGGGGTGTACGTCTTCGCCAACCTGTGGAACAACTTCCGCGTGTGGGCGTCGCACCGCTACGTCAGCACCGGCGAGCCGATGACGTTCCTCGACCAGATGCTCGACTCGACGACGATCCCGACGCCCCTGGGCATACTCTGGGCCCCGCTGGGGATGCGGTACCACGCCCTGCACCACCTGTTCCCGGCGATGCCGTACCACGCGATGGGGGCGGCGCACCACCGGCTGATGCGGCAGCTGCCGCCGGACTCGCCGTACCACCGGACGGTGGTGCGGAGCCTGCCGGCGGCG